>JBBJOD010000059.1:0-14016 GCA_037721715.1 Chitinophagaceae bacterium
TAATAACAATTTTATCTTTGTTGGTGAAAGTTGACATTAGCTACGAATTAAAAATGAATTTTTTACTGTTATTATAACAGATGTTTTTTATTAGATCATGTATCAAAACGGTGTCGTCAGGCAATTCGCCGGCTTGTATCCAGGTACCGACGACGTTGCACAATATCCGCCGGAAATACTCATGGCGTGAAAAAGAAAGCAGGCTTCGCGAATCTGTTGTCATCCCAATAAAATGAGCAAGCAGGCCATAAGCGGCTATCGATAACAGGTGGTGCCTGATGCCTTCATAATGATCATTGTACCACCATGCGGGCCCGAACTGAATTTTACCTGCTTTGCCGTCTTCAGCAAACGAACCTGTTAGCGTAGCAAAAGCAGCATTGTCTGATGGGTTTAGCGTATACAGGATGGTTCTGGGTAAAAGGTCCTTCATTTCCAGACCATCAAGAAAGAGACACAGCGATGCAATATCACCCGTTTTTCCGATGGTCGCATAACCGCCCGCCGATCCGGCCAGTTTCCGCAACCTCGAACTGGTATATCGCTGCGCACCGATATGCAATTGCATTACCCATCCGCGCTTACAGTATTCGCCGCCCAGGAAATGCAACAGGTACGATTTTAGTAACACAATGTTGTCGTTTGAAAGCATGATGCCATGCTTAAAGTCAGTAAACAACCGGTTCGCTACAGCTTCCCCAGGTAAAGAAAACGCAAACCCCGCATCCAAAGAATGATCGGCTAACCTGCAGCCATGGTTTGCAAAATGATCCAGTCTCTGTTTGATCGCCTCTTCATATTCTTCCAGTGATTCGATCGTGCCGAATTGTCTGGAGATTTCTTTCATCCATTCTTCATTTACCGGCGATTCAAAAGCCATTATTGAATCACCCCTAAGAGAAGGCAATACTTTTGTGCCCCTGCTATTTACGGCAATTGCCTGGTGCGCCTGCAGATCGTCTGCCAGGTCATCAGAAGTGCATATGATTTCCGTATTCCATTTCTGCAAGATACCAGATGCGCCAAAGCCTTCCTGTTGCAGGTTGCTATTACAGGCATCCCAAACTTCTTCCGCATTCTTTTCGGTAAGCAGTTCGTTGATTCCAAAAATTCGTTTTAATTCGAGGCAATTCCAGTGAAACAACGGATTGCCTATTGTTTTGGGGAGAGTCTTCACCCAGTTGTAATATTTGTCTTTGGCCGATGCGTTTCCCGTAATTCCTTCTTCCGGTATGCCATTGATCCGCATTGCCCTGTGCTTGTAGGGATCGCCGGTTATCCATAGTTCCGCCAGGTTTGTAAATCGTTTGTTGATGGCAATATGCTGCGTGTTAATATGGTTGTGGTAGTCTACTATTGGCAAATCTTTAGCAACAGTATGGTACAGCCTCTCTGCCACTGCATTCTGCAAAAGAAAATGATCGTTCAGTATTGAGTTAATCATATGTTGTTAAAAAATTTTTGAAACGATCGTAAACCACGGGAACAGTTATGACAGTGATCTCTCCCTTTTTCTATGGTTGACTTACATTTCACTTATCCATCGCCTGTATATTACTTAATAACTTTTTCATTACTGTCTGGAAATAAGTACCTAAAATGTTGAAATTCCAAATCTTACCCACCCCTACCCCTCCAGGAGGTGATGAGCCAAGAAGACCTCCGGTAAGGATTTGGCAAGTATTTAGTAATTTATTCCGGACAACATGGTAATTTTTGAACAACAAGCCTGGCTCATCTCACTAAGTTCTAAAACCAAGTTCTTTTTATTTCAGTACACCTGTACTCGTCAGCTTTGTTTCATCAACTGATAAAATACCTGGTTCCGGTATTAATTTTTTCCGCCTGTTAACAAACCACATGACAGCGGCCAATGCAAGGCAAATGATACCAGCAGTTAATGCCGACTGCCCACTCGAGTTCCCAAGTGAAGGGAAGCTCATAATGATAAATAACGAACCGGTGACTAACAAAGCAACCGCGTATAGTTTATTCATCGCCCGTTGAAAACCCCAGTTCTCAACAGGCTTCTGGGCTTCTGTGAGTGGTGTCGCCAGCTTTTTAAAGAATTTGTTGACGTTGTTAAGATAGGTGGCATTTTTATTATTAAACAACCCGGAAATAAGAAAAACCGATACGCAAATAATTATCTCTATCAATGTGCCCAACTCCCAACTGATCTGTGGTTGTGCATTTAAAACAAGTCCTGTAATAATACCGAGTGCTACCGTTGCCAGGGCGCCCCATGGTTGCGGCCGCTTTAAAACAATTCCAAGAATGAGCGGGATGGTCATAGGTATGGCAAATAACCCGGTGAATAATTTATTGGCCTCGAAGGCGCCACCGAATCCACCCACATACAGGGCGCCCGTTGTAATCATGGCGCCAAGAAACAAGGTCATCAGCCTTCCTACCCATAACAGTTCTTTGTCTTTCGCATCTTTTTTAAACAATCTTTGGTAGATGTCTTTAGTAAGTACGCCTGCGGTTACGTTGTATTCACCACTAAGTACGCTCATGGTCGCGGCAAACATGGCCGCAACCATGAGACCCATTATTCGTTGCGGCTGCATTTTCCGGTTGAGGCTTACTTTGGCCTTTTCGGGGTTTTGCTGTTCAGGAATGATAGCCCTCGCAGCTATCGATGGAAAAAGGAAAATTATCGGGAAGATAAAGAAAAGCGCCGCACTCAATAATGCCTGCTTCCTGCCGGCCTTTTCATCACGCACACTATAGAAACGCTGTATAAAAGTCCAGTTACCGCTGTATTTAATCAGTATCATTGTATAATACACAGTAATGTACATCGGTATTCCTTTCTTGCCGTTGGTCCACGTAAAGTGATCGGGGATGGTATTCATTAGATTGTTTAAACCACCGGCTGCCGTAATGGTAAGCGGAACCAGGATCAGAGTAGCAACGATCAATATAACAAACTGTACAACATCTGTTATAACAACGGCCCATAATCCCCCTGCGATGGTGTACATGGCTACTATTACACCGCATACCAATATCGAAGTTTCCAGGCTAATGCCAGTGGCAGCTTTTAAAAATAGTCCCAGTGCATACAGCCTCACCATGTTATCCAAAATTTTGAAGGCAACACCTGACCAGGAAAATATCTGCCTGACGGCCGGGCTGAACCTTGTTTCCAGGTATTCCATAGGGGTACTGATGCCTGCCCTCCTCCATCTTTTTGCGAAAATTGCCGCGCCCACCAGGGCAGGCAACACGGTGCTCCATATCAATGTAATCGCGATCATTCCATCACTGTATGCGATACCCGCATATGCCACGAAAATAAATGTACTGAACTTGGTCATGAAATTGCTGATAGCGCCGGATACCCAGGGTATGGAATTACCTCCTTTGAAATAGTCACCAATGTTTTTGACAAACTTTCCGAGGAAGAGGCCGATGCCAGCCATCAGCAGCATATAGACAGCGATTGCCGTATAATCCAGTGGCTGTAAAGATTTCATATTGCTAATTTCATACTTGAATGTTTCGGTTTTTCAGAATTGCGTTAGCGGTCACAACCTATTATTATTTCAAAACTATACTTGATTTCCCTGCAATCAGGATCGGGTAATCAGGTACTGGTATCCCGGAAAATACATAGCCATTACCGGCGTTCCTTTTATAATTTGATCGCGGTATTTCATATACTTTGCCGCTGATCAGGTCAACATATACCGGTGTGTCGATTGAAATATTTTTTACGGTGATATTGATATTCCTGTTTTCCGAAGTATCGTCAACCGGGCCTTTGCGCGACATCCATAAGGTTACCATGCTTTTGTTGCTGTTGTTCTTCTGGTAAGCGAATACAGACAGATCGGGCACGTGGGAAAAAACGGCCGATTTAATGCGCCGGATCTTCTCTGAAAAAACAGAAGCGGCATACTGAAAGGCATAGTAAGCCATCTTGGGTTTATCGATGCTTTTGTCAGGTTTCGACTTTAATAAACCTTTGGCATTGTACCCGGCCATATGGTCGCCGCTTGAATAATACATGTCAGACATTGAAAACACATTGGTCACCTCGAAATCATTCCCCATATCGCCAAACATTCTTCTTAGGTTCCATTTGGCCTGTGTTAGTTCGCTCCAGTCATATTCCCGCATGGCCCCGATGGCTTCACCTTTTTTAACGGAAGGCGCTCCATTTTCACCCTGCCAGATTTGTACCCCGGGTTTTACGGCATACACCACTTTTTTTAGATCATCCACTTGTCTGTAAGTGTCTTCCGGCCTGAATTTATACCCGTGAATGGTGATTACATCAATGAGGTCGAGTGTATTGTTTTTTTTGAGATGGGTAAATAAGGTGTCGGCATATTGCGGCCATGCCATGCAGCAGAGCGCTAACCCGATCAACCGGGCGGAAGGTTGTTCTTTGCGTATAATGGTAGCCGTTCGTTCGTAGAACCGGGCATACTGCACCGCGGTAAATTTATTACTAAGATCCGGCTCGTTCCATATCTCCCATTCGTGCACCCTGTTTTTGTAATGTTGGGTCAAGGCCGTCACCCACTTGTCCCAGGCTGCCAGTGCTTCCGCCGATGTCGGTATTCCCCCGGCAAGTGCCGCTTCTCCCCCACCTTCGTAGATGGGGTTGCCATAGGATGGTTGTAACCAGGGTTGTACGCCCTGTTTAATGGCGTCATCTACAATAGCGTCCAGCCATGTAAAATCGTACTGGCCCTTTACTTTCTCACATCGGGCCCATCCGCCCTGCAACCTGATGCGTTTAGCGCCCAGTGGCCCGAGATAGGTCTTATACGCCTCGTAATCTGCATAATTCCGATCGAGTGTTTCACCACCAATCGACCATCGCGAGGTTTTTATATCCTTTGCGTTTAAGGTTTTCACTGATCCTATTTCTTTCCATTTCATTCCTTCAGGTGGCTGGCCAAACGCTGAAAATACCATCGTACTCAAAAAAATACCAGTAAAAATTTTTTTCATATGCATAACTTTCAGTGTAAGTTTTTAATTTGAAAAATTAAGTCAACTGTAATGAATCAATAAGGGATGTAATCGCTTCCCGTTACCCGAAACCTGATACCGGATACCAACAGCCGATACCTTACAGTTGGCAGCCATTAACCATTAATGTACAGCTGCGTTTACACCAGCCAACACCCGGTTTTTTACTGCTGCCGGATCGTAATTGTTAATTATCTTTTGCAAATCGGCAACGTATACATTCCTGGTATCGCCTGCAAACCCGTTAAAGATGACGTACCTGCCACTGCGGTCCCATGCGGGGTGCGGATCTATCCGAAACTCTCCCTCTTTCAGGGTAACAAAAGGCTCAGCCACCACTTCTTTTTTTTGGGTATCAGTATGTAAAAGCCTTATGGGCACAGTACCGTTTCTTTTTGTGACAGCTTCATTCGGATAAGCATCCGTAATAATGAGGGGCAGTCCACGCGGATGAAAAGAAGGATGGCCAGACCCGGGATAAAAAACCGTCTTCATGTCACTGCCATCGTACCTGACAGATACCAATTCTAATCCTTTGGTAGTATCAATATCAAGGTTCATAGACAGGTGCTCTCCGTCTGGCATCCAGTTGATATGATGACCACCTTTAGCCCATTGCTCCGGTGTAACTGCAGTTCTGATATCCGTGCCGTCAGGTCGCATGGTAATCACAGATCGCGCACGGGGCCCACCTTTTATTGGCGTCCATTGTAATGTAGTCAATAAGCGGGTACCCTGCGGATTCCATTTCACCTGGAAACAATAATATTCATAATCCTGCGGATTTGAAACGGCAATGGACGGTATCGACTGGTGGTATAATTGTTTGATGTTTATGATGCGTTTACTCTTGCCCGTTGCTATGTCTGTAATATCAATCCCATCGTTTTCTACAGGCCCGATATTTCTCTGGATTAAATGTCGTGGTATAATGACGCCATACCCTACCTGAGCATAAACAGACTTTACCAGGTTATAACTGGCAATTTTTTTTCCATTGTAGGAAGCCATAAATACGGTACCGTCCAGCTGCCTTGACTTACCGGTCAAAGGATCGAGCACCACACAGAACGGTTTCCAGGTGGTGGTGTCCACATCGTTAAAAAGCAGTTCTTTATCTGACCTGCCCCACTGTACGTTGGCGCCCAGTTGCACTTCCCATCCCCTCGATGTAGCTACAACACGCTCACTGCCTTTTTTCATGTCGAATAAAACCACCTCACCGGCATCTCCCGGCCTGGGTGTTTTATTCTCGTACGGCATCCGGAATAAGGCAAGGTACCGGCCGGAGGGACTCAGCGGCGAAGTATCAAAAAAGCGGTGGATCACGGCACCGGAACTTACCTGTTTTACATCAAAATTTTCCGGCGCATTCAATTCAGGTGGATGTACCGCGCGTGAAGGCTGTGCAAACAGCGCGCCTGCCACACCGGATAGCATCACCAGTAAAAAAATAGTTTTTGTCGACCTTGGTATCATGATAAATTTATTCTTTGTTATCCTGGGCATTTAGACATCTCTGTTACCGGCAAAATTATCAGCCAGGTTTACCCTACCTACTTTCCTCATCAACTCCTAATAACCCTGGTTTTGACCCAGCAGGCTGTTCAGGTCAGTTTCGCGCTGCGGTATGGGAAACAGTTTATGAAAGTCTTTGGTGGCATATCCTTTTGCTGTCATTACTGGAAGATACCTGCCGGTGCGCTGTAGATCAAACCAGCGTTGTGCTTCAAATGCCAATTCAACCCTGCGTTCCTTTTCGATAAGTGTCCTTGCGTCTGCCTGGCTTACATTCGATGCTTTGGCGGTAAGTCCGGCCCTTGTTCGGATCATGTTCACTACGGGAATGGCTGTCGCTGCCTGGTTCTGTTCAATCAACGCTTCTGCATACGATAACAGTACATCCGCGTAGCGTATAACGGGGAAGTCTATGTCGGCATCACCTGCAATAGTACCTGTTTGCCGGTACTTCACTACATATCTTTCGTTGACTGTTGTTGAGCCATTCAAATAGGAGGTCGCTATGCTTGCAGCTTTCCTCAGATCGCCTGGTTCGTATTCCGCTTCCATATCCGCAGTAGGCCTCATAAAGCCTTCCCCGCTTCCACCGCTTACCCCGAAAGCAGTGCCGCCAACGTTCCAAGGCAGGTTAGACGACCAAATCGCACTACCCTGGCCTATTTGCCCCGATTTATACTGCACGGCAAATATCATCTCTTTGTTGGTGCTGAAAGGTGTTGTATTGCTGAAAACCGCGGCATATGTATTGGCCGTTACATTAAACTGACCGGAGGCTATTACTTCATTTAGCTTGGTGGCTGCATTCGGAAAATCTTTTTTAGCCAGGTATACTTTACCCAGCAGGGCTTTTGCTGCCCAACGGGATGCCCTTCCCGCTTCGGAACCAGGGATGGTTGCAGGCAGGTTAATTTCTGCGAAACCAAGGTCGTTAATAATAAGATCGTATACTTTTGATGCCGGTGTACGTAGTATATTGTATCCTTCTGTTGGATCGGTTGTTTCTGTAGTTACCAGTTGCACGTCTCCAAACAAACGTACCAGGTTAAAATAAAAAACGGCGCGTAAAAACTTTGCTTCTGCTTCAAACCGGGTTTTCAATCCTTCTTCGAAAGAGGCAGCAGGCAGCCTGGCGAGAATAGTATTGGTTCTTGCGATACCAATATAGTGCCCGGTCCAGGCAGAACTGAAATAGGTATTACTCAATGAAAAATTGAAGTCCTCTAATTCAAAAGTAGAAACATTGCTAACGGCCCTGGTTGCCCCGAAATCAGTATTATCAGAGACTGCTTCTCCAAGATTTAATAAAGCAGACCCACTATTGCAGGATCCATATAGACCATTGTGCTTGAAGGTAGAATAACTACCAATGACGGCTGTATAAAAATCAGCAGCTGTTTTGTAAACGTTGTTTGTAGTCCTGGTAGTTTCAGGTAACTGTTCCAGGAAATTTTTCTTGCAGCCTGTGAAAAAAATGGCTGCAAGCAGAATTGCGTAATATTGAATGTTTCTTTTCATGTTAATTATTTTGCCGTGACTTTTAAAAGGTGATGGTAACTCCCAATGTTGTAGCACGCGCTACCGGGTAGGTACCATAGTCTACACCCAGTACTGTCTGGTTATCACCGGCGTTACCCACTTCAGGATCATAGCCCCAGTATTTAGTGAATGTGTAGAGATTGTTTACCCCTACGTAGAACCTTGCGCTTTGTAATTTTACTTTGCTTACCAGCGATGCGGGAAATACATAACTCAAGGTGACCTGCCTGATTCTCCAGTAAGAAGCATCGAATAAGAACAGCGAACTGTATTGGAAATTATTATTCAGGCCTCCCCGGATATCCCGCCCAAACTGTCCATATTTACTAAGCCCCGGGCTTTCGGATGATCGCCAGCGTGCAGCGTCGATAAATGCTGCATTGTTTTGCACCGCAGAGTTATTTGCTGTGAAAGTGCCTGAATAAACTTTCTGTCCTACCATGCCGCTCGTCAGGACATCGAGGCTGAAACTTTTAAAGGAAAAAGTATTGTTGAATCCAAAAAAGTAATCAGGATGCGGACTACCGATGATCTCGCGGTCGTTGTCATCAATTTTTTTATCGCCATTTATATCTTTGAACTTGATGTCGCCGGCTTTTGCAAATGGCTGCGCGCCGTAAGCAGTGGCTTCCGCATCACTGTTGAAAACACCTGCTACCCTTCTTCCATAAAAAACACCGATCGCACTGCCAACCTGGGTTACATTGGTATTGCCTTTGTCTGAAGTACTTCCAAATATTCTATCGTTGGCTGTACTCATGGCGAGTACTTTGTTCCGGTTAAATGTTATATTGAAGTTAGTATTCCATGAAAAATTGCCGGTGATATTGCGCGTAGTTAAAGCAAATTCGTAGCCTTTGTTCTGAACCTCCCCCAGGTTTACAATTGCCGACGTAAAGCCGGTCAGAGAAGGCGTTTGAACGTTGAACAGCATATCCTGGTTTCTCTTATCATAATAATCGGCAACAATGCCGATGCGGTTGTTGAAAAGGGATAAATCGATGCCGATATCAACCTGGCTCTGCGATTCCCAGCCCAGGTTCAGGTTAGCCAGTGAACCAGGAACGGTACCTGGGGTTAAGGCATCACCGATGACATAGTTAGAAGTGTTCAGCAGGCTGATGGCGCGGTAATTTCCAATGGCATTGTTGCCGGTAACACCATAACTTACCCTGATCTTGAAATCAGAAACCTGTTTGAAGTTGCGCATGAATTTTTCATCCGATACACGCCAGCCCAGGGCCGCCGACGGAAAATTTCCCCATCGTTTGTTTTCCCCAAACCTCGATGAGCCATCCTTTCTGATAGTGGCGGTTAACAAATATCTTCCGTCAAATACATAGTTGGCCCTTGCCAGGAATGAAAGAATGTTGTTGCGGTTAATGCTCTCGCTGCCAGCGTTTACGGTACCGCCGCTAATATTTTGCAGCAGGTCGTCGGCGAAATTTGTAGCGCCTGCGGTGATAGCATCAACATAATCGCTCTGAGAAGTAAAACCAGCAACTGCATCAAGCTGGTGCCTGGCGGCGAGCAGTTTTTTGTAGGAAATGGTTGTCTCACTTAACCAGTTTGTCGCCTCATTGTTGGCCGCGTTTGCAAATGCCGGGTTGGTAGGAGCATTGGTTGCCAGGGTAGCCGCTTTAAATGAACGCGATTTATAATAATTGATATCAGTTCCGAAGCTTGTTCTCAATTTCAGGTCAGGAGAGATGGCGTACTCGGCATAGGCATTACTAAACAGGCGAAACTGGCTGACCCTGTTCTTGTATTCATTGGCAATTTTTACGGGATTGGCCATCGGGGCGTTTCCGTTTTCACCTGATATGGAAGAACCATAACTGCCGTCTGCGTTATACACCGGGATGGTAGGATCGGCACCTAGCGCGGTGACTATGATTCCGTAAGACCCGTAATGCCCCTGGATGGGAGGATTGTATTCCTGGCTGTAACTTGGTAAAATGCTTACTCCTGCACTCAGCCTGTTTGAAATTTTAGTATCTACATTTGCCTTGAAGCTATATCGTTTAAAATTAGATTGTATGATGATACCATCCTGGTTAAAATAGCCGCCTGACAATGAATATTTCATTCCCTCATTTCCACCGGAAACGGAGAGCTGGTAGTTGCTGATCAATGCCCTCCTGAAGATAACATCCTGCCAGTCTGTTCCCGCTCCGATTGAATCTAGAAACGTCTTGTTCCTGTAGCGGTCGGATACGCGAAAGGATGCAGGCCGCAGTGAATTGTTGTCGTTGATGTTTCCATTGCGGTTGTTATCAACATAGCCGGCATTGCGCCCGTCGACAATAAAATCGGAGAATTGTCTTGCATTCATGAGATCAATCTTGTGGGCCACTTCCTGCATTCCTACATAAGCGTCAAACTCTATTTTTGGTTTGCCCGATTTGCCTCTTTTGGTAGTGATGATGATGACACCGTTTGATCCCCTTGATCCATAAATTGCGGTAGACGATGCATCTTTCAATACGTCGATCGATTCTATATCGTTTGGATTGATGGTGGATAACGGGTTGCTATAGCCGACACTGGTTACAGGGTACCCGTCGATAACAAACAGGGGTTCTACTCCGCCTGTGATGGATGAAATTCCTCTTATCAGGATCGTAGTGTTTCCGCCGGGAGCGCCGGAAGTTGTTGATATTTGTAGCCCGGCCACCTGGCCCTGCAATGCTTTGTCTACGCCGTTTACCGGCACTTTTGAAATATCTTTTGCGGCAACGGAAGCAATTGACCCCGTAAGGTCCTTTTTTCGCTGTGTGCCGTAACCTATCACCACTACTTCACCGAGTTGTTTCTGCTCGGTACTCATCACTAAGGTTACCTCGCGCTGGTTACCGACAACCAGCTGCTTTTCCGAATACCCGATATTAGAAAAAACCAATACAGGCCTTATGGTAGAGAGTGTTAGGGAAAACCTTCCGTCTTCCTTCGACACGGTGGCATTCACCGTCCCCTTTTCTGTTACCGTAACTCCCGGGATGGGGTTACTGCTGTCGCCTACTATCCTGCCTGTTACGGCAGATTGCGCCAGCGCAACAAAAGACAAAAGACTTAAAAAAAACAGAAGGGATGATGATTTGAATAGCACTACCTTTTTCATATAGCAACAATTTCGTAGTTAATTATTATTGAATAATAATTTACTAATGTAAAATTTACATTATTTTCTGAAACGAGCAAATAATTTTAATTATTTATTTACAGCCAGTAGTATGCCTTTGACGTTTCTACCAAGTGGGGGATATGAAAGCGTTTTCACTTTTGCACCAGGTATTCAGGCAGAACTATCTAAAGCACAAGCACAGGTTACCTAACAGTAGAAGGGTGAAGAAGCAGTGTCTGCTGGTTCATTTATGTGAAGAGGGCGATGACTGAATTGCCATTGAAGTCGGCGAATTATTGAGCGAATCACAGTATTCAATCATACTGAATAAAGACAGTAAATTATGCCTGAACAGAACCACGGAGCCAGGGAGGCACTTAAGCAACATGATGGAATTCCCTGTCTTAACTGTTTCCGTGTTTATAATGATTGGGAGAATTTTCGAAAATATTTAACCGGCACAACACGGGTAATACCCTGCAAGCAGTGTTATCAGTATTCAGCCGTCATTTCAACGTTATCGACATTTATTTTTTTTCTGAATTACTTACAAAAGCAATGCGCTTGCTATCGGGTGCCCAGGAGTTAACATTAAAAGTTCCCTGTCCGCCGTATAAAAAAGCGATTACCCTGGGTGCTCCGCCAGATACCGGCATGAGCCGTAACATCACTTTTTTGTAAGAAGGATGAGAATTAGGTGCTATATCCGTAGGAAATGAAATCAGGGTCATCCATTTACCATCGGGAGAAATGTGCGGAAACCAGTTATGGTATTCATCAAAAGTCAGCTGTTCCTTCGCGGAACCATCGGCTTTCATCCGCCATATTTGCATGGTACCCGTGGGGTTAGCGTTATAATAGACGAACCTGCCATCTGGCGAGTATTCAGGGCCATCTACATGGCCGGTTGTATTTGTAGTCAGTGCAGTTTCAGTGCCCGTATTTACGTTCACTTTATACAGGTTGAATATCTTGCTGTTGTTTCTTGTGCCCACCACGGCAACCTCTTTACCGTTTGGCGCCCAGCCATGCCAGTAAGAAGGCGACTCTGCCGTAACCTGTTTCGGATCTCCACCTGAAAGCGGGAGCACATAAACAGTAGAACCTCCGCCTGTGGCAGCCTGCCTCTGGTGGCTGATCGCCAGCATTTTACCATTGAATGAAATACCATGATCGTTGTTTATTTTATCGGCGAACCCGGTATTTAGTTTTTCAGGATTTCCACCCGCTACATTGATGGTGAATAAAGAACCCTCTTCGTTGTAGAGCAGCCTTTGACCATCAGGCATCCAGTTCGGTGCTTCAAATTTGCCTGCTGATTCCCGGATGATCCTTCTTTTTCCATCGAATACGTTCATCACTTCTAACCGGCATCCCACCACACCGCGGGCCGCTGGCAGCTTTACCTGGGGATTTGGATGATAGATTTCGGGCACTGGCTTGTCTATGCGAACATTCCAGACCTTTGCTGCCTCTACCCTGTCTGAATCGTGAGAAGAGATAAACAAACCTGCCAATACGGTATCCTTTAGAAAAGGCATTTCCTGTGTTGCCACTTCCTGGAGCGGTTCACCCCAGTTAGCTACTTTCATTGTTACTTTTTTTCCTTTGCGTTCGAGCTGTACCGTTCTGAAGACTGTTTTCTTTGCATAGAATACCTCATCTTCAGGATCACGCATAAATGCGCCCCTGAGGAGCCTCCACTGTAATACGGTCAGGCCATCTCCGTGCACCACGGCATTAACGCTTGCCGCTCCTTCATCAGCAGACTCCCTGATCATCCAGCCCATCTTTCTATGAGCGTTACCTTCTTGTCCGGCAAATTCGAAATCAGCAGTAAGCAGAAAATCGCCCCCTATTTTTTTATACAAGTATTGAAATTCATCCCGGTTGAACCAAATATTACTTCCTGATCCTTTCAGATCATACACCTGCGACATTTCATCATATTTTGAAGAACCTGCATTTTTAGGATGGCCAATATCAGCCGCTTTGTCAAAAATCCCTATGGCTTTGTCCTGAGAGAATAAGAGAATATGACAGGCAAGCAATCCAAGCAAACAAATAAATTTCATGAAACAAGATTAAGTAATTCTCCGAAAAGGTAAGTATTTTTTTAAACGCCCATTGTAATGACTGTTGTTATTCAACAGGATAGTTACAGGGGCATATAAAGAATTTTGTATCTTTAACCATCTACATTAGTGTGTTGTATGGTGGAGACGCCTTTGTTTACCAACAATTAGTGCAACTGATTTCCTTCTAACCAAAATTCATTTTTATGAGATTTCTCCTGTTGGCGGGCTTTAGTTTTTTGTTTATGCCTGTTCATTCACAAAAGAAACTTTTAATCATAGGTTCATCTACCTCCACCTGTTATTTCGGACCTTCGTCCTTTGATAATTGTTATGTTACCAGGTTACAAAAATTGTATGCCGACAAGGGTCAGCCTTTTCTACTCGACAACAGGGCTGTTGCAGGAGATAATTGTTACCATGGAATGCCGTTAGATTTTGCACCGCCAACCGGACGAAATGCTCCCCGCCCCTACTATAATATTACTGAAGGGCTCGCTGCAAATCCTGACGTGGTATTGGTTAATTATCCCTCTAACGGGTATGATACTTACTCAGTGGAGGAAGTGATGTTTTGTTTACGCACGATCAGGAAGACCGTAAACAATGCCGGCAAACCCTGTTACATTACCACTACCCAACCCCGTAATTACCCGGGAGAAGATGCGCGCAGGAAAATGGCTGAATTAAAAGAACGCATTTTACTGGAGTTTGGCACATATGCCATCGATTTTTGGACCGAGCTGGCAAACCCGGTCAATAAAA
>JBBJOD010000527.1:0-3808 GCA_037721715.1 Chitinophagaceae bacterium
ATCAATAAAAGATAAAATATGGACTGCCCAGAATTGGTTCACCTTTCATCGGGTTTTGGATGATTATTATTTTCATGGTTTAAAAAGATCGCAGATCAATAAAGAGTTTGATCAGTATAAATTAAGTTCCAGAATCTTAGACGATAAGACGAATGAACAAGTTGAAAAATTTGCTTCTCAAATGCTATCCCAATCATTTACTGAATTGAGCAATATTTATTCTGAAAAAATAGCCAACAGCCGGCAACAGCATATAAAATGCCAGCAACCTGATAACTTTAGTTTTAAACTTCCATGGAACAGGACGTTTGAAGCAGAAATTGATTTTGATATGAGCTGCAGCAGCCAGAAATAAACAGGTCTGACAGTTCTTAATTAAGTTGTGGCATTCCGAAAATATCTATTTTTTCCGCACCCTCCATTTCATCTAAGGTCCTGATTACAATATGCAGGGCATCGCTACAACGCATGTCAGTAAAACGGTATTTATTCATTTGCACTTTTCTCTCGCGGTGTAATAAATACGTATTCAACCATTGCGCATTTATTACGTTCGCGTAAGTGGGTTTTACCGGTTTTCCTTCATTACCAAACTGATCTATGGCATTAACTCTTTTGAACTGCCTTTTAATTTCCTGCGTGAAACTGTCAGCAGCAAAATCCACGGAGAAACTTTTTATGGGACGCACGCCAGCATCAGTAATGATCAGGCGTAATTTTTTGGGTGCTATCAAACTAACCTCCATGCGTACCGTATCTCCTGGATACCAGGAATAATTTTCGGAAAGGGGCGCATTGTTCCAGGTGGCAGTGCGCCAGAAGGGACGCCAGGCTCTCCTTCTCTCGCTGAGTTTACCTGTCGCATCTTGTGTAAATGCCCAGGTCAATCCTGCATCTACTTCCTGCTTGCCGCCAGCATTGCCTCCCATATACACCGAGAAATTATCAAGGGGTTGTTTTGTCTTTGTATTGAGCCGGGCTTCATCAACGGTGGGCATGCCTAGTACAATAGTTCCGCTAATGCCTGTCCAGGCATCAAAACTGCTAACGGCTTTCCGGTACCAGGCGCCTGCAAAACACGGAATTTGCTCAGGGGGAAGTATCTCATCTCTTAGTGGTCTGAATGAAGTGTTTGAATGAGGCTTAGAGACCTGGCAACCAGATAGAAAAATTAAATTAAATAATGACCAGGTTAACCAACCCCTAGCGCAATAAATCAGCAACATAAATTATAGGACATTTAAAGAAGAAACAGAGCTCAAACACATAGCATCAAAACAAGAATTGTACTTTTCACTTGCTCAGACTCGAGTTAGAAAGCGGTTGCTTCTACGCCGGCCACTTTAATTCAACACCTTGTTTTGTTATAAAATTTTGGAAATCGTGGAGCAGGTTTTTCTTTTCCCGCACTTCCCTTGGCAACACTCTATTTTGTATGGCGTAGGCAGCTAACAGCCCAACGGCTTCACCAATACTCCATTCTACCGGGTGCAGGCGGTAACATCCGTTTGTAATATGGGTAGTGCCAATGTTTTTATTTGCAGGCAGGAGGTTATCAATCCGTTGCGGCAATAAGGCACCCAGCGGGATCTGAAAGGGCAGGGAATTAAAGTCTATGTAATTGTTACCGTTTGTGCTTGGATGAAGGTCTATATGATAACTTCCAACACCTACGCTATCGTAAAAATCAGCACTTTTTTTGGCAGCTTCTTTTCCATACACCAAAGCCCTGTTATCTACACCTACATGCTCTTCCTTTACAGTGAAAACGGCTTTTATACGTCGGGCTTCGCGGATGTAGGGATACTTTGCCAGGCCATCTTCCGTGCCCATCATGTCTTTTCGTAATCTTAAACCCGGCCATCCATATCCTCCATTCGGCCGGGGGGCTTCTGTTTGTAACCAATAAAGTAATGATAAACTCAACTGTTTTGCCCTGCCCACGTGATAATTAAATTGTTTCTCTGAAGCACCTATAAGATTGCCCAAAGTGTAATCGTTTTGAGGCCAATTAATACTGCTTACGTCACCTGTATAACTGCCTTCCCTGAAGTTGTCTTTACTGATAATGCGACGATATTTCCATAAGTTCAGGCTCTTTCCTGTCTCAACTCCTTCGGGATGAAAGCCTAAAGGAGTTGGCACCAGGGTAGCCGGTTTAGGGTACATCAATTGCAGTAATTTCCCTGGCCAGGCGGGGCTCATTTTAGGCACATAATTATTCCAAAAGGTATATTCTGCCGGTTTATCAATTGTGTGGTTGGCACCGGCAATATAGTCCATGGCAAAACAGACCGTAAATGCCTGGTGATTATTAGGATCGCCCACCTCGGGTGCATGTAACTCCCCTGTTTCTTTTTTTGATTCCGTTCCCGTAACCAATTCAGTTCCGGTTAACGGTAAAAGATCACCTAATTCGGTTGCATCTGCAAAGTATTGACCAGATAATACAAGCTCTCTTCCACTTCTTTTGCTAACGGCCTTCAAGGCCCTTACTTTACTCCCCGTTACATCAGCCGAAACAATTTTATGTTCCAGTAAAAGGGTTAATTTTCCGCTGCTTAGGTAAGGAGACAGCATAGATTGTACCACTGCCAAAGAAACCTTTGGTTCATGACACAATTCAGAAACAGCACCATCTCCTGGGTTGAGGTATTTCTCGGCCCTTGCACCTTCTGTAAGAGGATAATTTGTTTTATAAAATTCTCTTACACCGTTGCGGAAAGAACGGTATAATGCAGTTGCTCCATGCGTTTCGATCCAGGGATGTTCATCTGGCGGAACACCTTGCTGGGTAAGTTGTCCGCCAATCCAATCTGTTTCCTCGGTCATTATCACAGACAGATTATTTCGCAACGCTGAAAGTGCGGCGGAGCAGGCTCCGATGCCCCCTCCTGCAATAACAAGATCGGCGTTTAATGCAAAACCCTTAATATCAAATCCTTTATCTGCTTTTAATGGGTTTACAATTGAAAAGTTGGGTACGGAGTAAGATACTACTGCTCCAGTACCAACGCCTACAAGTTCAATGAATTTCTTTCTGTTCATGAAAATGGGATGATGGATAAGTTAGAAAATATAAGGTCGATTATTTTATATGCTGAAGTAACGAATAAAATAAAAAATACAAACTTCCCCTTGACTTTTTCTCTTAGGATTTACTGTGAGCCAAATTTTGACTTGTAACCGTTTACACCATAAAAAAGAATATAAGCATAACAAAGAAGGGGGAGAAGAAAAGCTATGCGCCAGTCATAGTTGTCTGCGATTACCCCTTGTGCAAAAGAAATGATTGCCCCACCCGCAATGGCGGTTGATAAGAGTCCTGAGGCTTTTGTTGTATAATTTTTAAGTCCGCTAACCGATAATGAAAAGATAGTTGCAAACATAATAGAATTGAATAGTCCAACTCCTATCATTGTCCAGGCGGCTAAACTGCCTGTAGTATTGATAGAAACAACTATCAATACAATTGCCATGATAGCACATAAGCTTAAAACTAACGCTGGCTTTATTTTTTGTAAAATATACGCTCCTATCAAACGTCCTACCAGCATGCGTCCCCAGTAAAATGCAACGTAGGCATTGGCGTCGATAACGTTGATCTTTAAAGTGTCAGCAATGTAGTTTGTTAAATAGGTTCCGACAGAAACTTCTGCACCCACATACATAAAAATACCAACCACTCCAAAGTTTAAATTGCGAAAAGAAAAAATACTTTTTACTCTTTCATTTGAAGTTAGTGTGGTGCCTGCTGATTGATTTATAACAGGCAGAGCAAGTCGTGAAACAATAATAGCAATTACTA
>JBBJOD010000528.1:0-3794 GCA_037721715.1 Chitinophagaceae bacterium
TCAGTTTTAAGGTAATCAAAATCAAGCTCTTCTTTATATTCTTCTATTTTTATAACCTTATCTGCCTGCGAAAGTTCAGATAAACCGACCTCCTCCAGATTCTCAATCATCTCAAGCAGTATGTCAACGTCGCGTTTAAGAGGACTGATATTAGAGGTCACGAAATTAATAGGATTATTGATTTCATGTGCAATTCCAGCGGTTAGTTGGCCCAGGGCCGCCATTTTTTCTGATTCCACCAAGTGGCCTTCCGCTTCTTTAAGGTCTCTTAAGACTTTGTTGAGATCGTTATTAACAATGCGCAGTTCCAGTGTTCTTTCTTCTACCGTGTTTTCGAGGTAAATATTTTGCTCTCGCACCATTCTTTCATTTTCCTTCAGCGCATTTAGCGCCTGCTCCTGCGATTTTTCCTTATCGGATTTGTAAATATTTATTTTGTCTGCCAGGGCAAAGGATAGCAGGGTTATTTCAGCGGCAGAGCCAAAGAGGAGAGAATAGGCGGTTAAGTTGTTATACGGCAACAACCCATAATTCATAGATACGTAGAGAATTAAACCAAGCATCAATGAAGACCAGCCAATCAGGTAATATTTTGCTTCTGCAAATCCTCTTTTGTACAGATAGATAGAGATTATAAGTATAAAAATCGCAATTACGGATTGTGTGGCAAGTATTGCCCCGTAGGTTACAGAATAAAATCCTGAAAGACTTGTAAAAATGTAAATCACATAAAGTACCTGGAAAGCTTTTAATACTTTAAATATAACGCGTGCGCTGGCTTTCAGGTGCATAAATTCGATAAGGAACTGAACACCCACAATACTAACCAACGACGTAAAAAGAAAGTTGCTGTAGTTTCCAAACCAGGGTAGATTGGGCCAGAGATATTTGTAGGTAAACCCCAGCAGGGTGCCCTGGGTAAGGCCAACGAACAAAGTGTGCAGCACGTAATAGAGGTAACTTATGTCACGTGTACTTAGGTAAATGAAAAAATTATAAAGAACCATCACCAGGATGATTCCGCAGTACATGCCAAACCATAAGGTCCGGTTAGAGATGGCCTGGTTTAGTGAATTTTCAGTGATTAACTGTAAGGGGACAAAAATCTGTTCGTGTCCCTTAATCCTCAGGTAATAAGTCCTTTCTTCTCCGGGACGTAGGTCAAGTTCAAAGAGAAAATTCGTACTGCGCAGGAATTGCCGGCTTTCGAAAGTGAATCGCTGCCCTCCCTGTATCAGTTTATAATTCCCGTTGCCAATCGGATCGTAAAAGTCCACCACGTTTAAAAGAGGCTGAATGACTTCAATAAAATTCTTTTTGGCATTGTCTTTATTTGCAATGGTAATTTTCAGCCAAAACACGGAGCCTGATACCTGGAAATTTACGATGGGATTGTCGAGATACCTGAACGCGGGCGATCGAACTATATCATTAAATGACAATTTTCCACTGGCATCTTCAATATAGTAGATATCACTGGATATTAATTGAGTGGTAAGCTCGTTGGTTATAATAATTTTTTCCGTTGAATTTGCCTTGCTGAAACAAAGCAACAGCAGAAAAAAGCAGTAATATTTTACCATTAGTTTTTATATGAAGTAATTATAAAAATTAATGTACAGAACCTATAACCGTTAGTATATGTTACCCAGGATGGAATTGATGTAATTATTTTTTTTTCTGTATTTACAAACGTCATGATCTTAACAGGGATACGGCTTTTATATGATTGAATGTATTGATAATCAAACGAAGATGCAATTCAATTATTGCATAAACCACCTACAACTCCGCATGAAACCAGCTTTAGACGATTATACAAACAGCGCTGCAAAAAGCAGCACTCACTATTATACAAATGCCTATCAGGTGCAACTTTATTAATTAAAAGCTGTGGTACGAAAAATACTTTCATTTCTAATGGTAAATTCCGTTTCAAGTAATTAAATACACTTAAATGAGATACCATTATCGTGTAAGGGGAATCTGGTAGGCTTCTGTAAATTGATTAAATTACTGCAATTACCTAAATAGCTCGAATTTGGGAAAAGGGTTAGAAAGGCTGGTTTTCCAGATTAATTTTCAGGTAATCAATCACTGAAGAGTAGGGGTGCAACGTTATGGTATAGTTGAAGGGGAAATCATCTGTAAAATACTCATCACAATTATCTGACAGTACTGGCTGGCTTTTTATTACTGTAACTCCGGGTTGAAGCTGTGCTACCTTTCAATTTTCTATGCCATGATAAAGAATGATGTGCCTGGTTTGTTAAGGCGTTTACATCTGCGGAACACTTATTTCTTAACAGGCGGTATGCTCATTCTTTTAATTCCATTGTTCATATTTCAATCATTGAGCAATTCACTCACTTCCTGAAAATCGCAGAAGTTATAAAGCCTGCAGGCGGCGTGAAAATAACTGAGCTGAACCTTTGCTTTATTTTTCCAGTTGTTCAAGACGATTAGTTGTTGCTCTAATTGTTGCACATGTTGATGATTCCTTACATCATGCAACTGGTGGTAGGAGGTATCTGACAAGTGATTCATGGCTGAATGCTGGTTGGGTTATTATTTTAGTCGCATTAAGCAGGTGTAGGTAAACACGCTTCGGCGTTATTTTACCTTTGCTGTTTAAAAGTGACAAATTTCCTGGTACCGGCGTTGTTAACTAGAAAAAATGTTCCGCCTTGGTTAACAGGGTACAAGAAAAACGGTGCCACCAGGTTATATTGCGTATAATATCATTTCTGAAAAAATAATGACTATTTTTAGCACCACATTCAACCAAATGACTTTTGCTCTCGATTACTAAAGATAATTAACCATATGAAAAAAATTGCAACACTTTTTAGCCTGACAATGTTATCATTAGCCGCCTTTTCTCAAGGATCAGGGTGGATTAACCTTTTTGATGGTAAATCGCTAAGTGGATGGAAGATTGGTGACAATGCGGCCACTTTTACGATAGAAAATGGCAGTATTGTGGCGCATGGCCCTGTAGGTCATCTTTTCTATGATGGCACTGCAATGAATCATAATTTTAAAAATTTTGAGTTCAAGACCCAGGTGATGACCACCCCGGGTTCAAACTCCGGCATATACTTTCATACCGAATACCAGCAGGGTGGCTGGCCTGCTAAAGGCTATGAAGTTCAGGTTAACAATTCACATACGGACTGGCGGAGAACAGGCAGTTTATATGCTGTGCAGGATGTTAGGGATACGCTTGTAAAAGACAACGTCTGGTATACCGAATCAATTACTGTAGTTGGCAAAAAGGTGACCATTAAAATTAATGACAAAACTGTTGTAGAGTATACAGAGCCTGAAAACACACAACGTTCCAATGACCAGCGAGGACGTAAAATTTCAAATGGTACATTTGCCTTACAGGGCCATGATCCGAAAAGCAAAGTCTATTTCAAAGAAATAATGGTGAGGCCGCTTCCCAATTAGTCGGGTTTGAACTTTCCATTGAGGTTTTCCTTAAAAGGCATTAGTCGTTCAGTGGGCACTCCTTTAAACTCAAACATTTGATGACCAGGCCCGTTGGAACACTTGGGCCAAAGCCAGGCAGGTAACTTTATGGGTGTTCGCAATTATCCTTTGCAGTTAAGCGGGCTTTAGGATGACAGTATCGAGACCCCAGTCAGAAAGCAGCTGGCTACTAAAAACTTCTAAAATTTCAGGACGTAACAATTCGTTTCTTGACTCGATCCACTTATTGATAGCAACTGGGTACATGCCCACTAATTTCCGGGGAGTTAGATCACTGATTTTGCCCCAATGAAAAG
>JBBJOD010000529.1:0-3791 GCA_037721715.1 Chitinophagaceae bacterium
GGCTGATTAAATAATGCAGGGAGCTGCGGGGCAAATCTCATCCCTCTATTGCTAAATAAACTTCCTCCCAACAACACATTCAATTTTAATTCATTGAATATGGTATATTCAATGTTCAAATTACTAAGCAATCCGATGCGTCTTTGTTTTGCCGTAACCTCTCTCGCAAGAGCTACAGGATTATTGAAATTACCGACTGCTTCAAGGCCGTCATAAACAAAATAACTTCCATCCGGGTTATATATGGGATAAAACGGATTAACAGATGTTGCACCGCCCATAATACTAAAATCGCCCGAGCCGGTAGTGACACCACTTGAATTAACATCGCTTCTGTTTATGAAAGTCGGATTAACATTTAATCTTACCATCAACTTTTTTGACAGCTTTGCATCAATGTTTGCACGTAATGAATATCTTTTAAAATCGCTGTTGATGATAAGTCCTTCCTGGTTTAAATATTCTCCGCTCAGGGCGTACCTTACGTTTTCACTTCCCCCGGTAGCTGATAACTGATATTGTTGCTGCGGCGCCGTGCGTAAAACTTCATCAAGTGGTTCGATGTCTGTTGTATTTCGACCTTCGATAACATCAATAATTATTTGAGGCACTCTTAGAACCCATGTATTAGGAGGGCCTGAAACATTGTTCCCTAAATCTATATTCCGATTTTTTACTCCATCATAAAAGTATTGAGCCTGCTGGAGCGCATTCATAAATTTGGGCGTTTTTGACACTTTCTGCAGCCCATGATACGTATCGAAAGTAATAGTAGGTTCTCCGGATTTACCTCTCTTAGTATTTATGATAATAACGCCGTTTGAACCCCGTGAACCATAAATGGCTGTAGCGGAAGCATCTTTTAGAACATCCATGCTCTCAATATCATTAGGATTCAATGTTTCTATGCTTGAAGTGGGATAACCGTCCACAACATACAAAGGGCCGGCACCTGCAGATATGCTGCCGATGCCCCTTATCCTGATCTGCGGGGAGGCGCCCGGTTCTCCGGAAACCGGCTTAACCTGAACACCTGCTACTTTTCCTAAAAGTGCCTGATCTACACGGATTACTGCCATGTCTTTGATATCCTTGCTACCTACAGATGCCACTGAACCTGTAAGATCCTTTCTTTTCTGCGTTCCATACCCGATAACTACAACCTGGTCTAATGAAGCCGCAGTTGAAGTCATTTTTATAGCAAGGGACACGGTTACGTTTTCCTTTATACTGTAACCAGACAAAGTTTGATTTTCGTATCCGACAGTGGAAAAGGTAAAACTGTAAGGTCCACCAGAAGAAACACGGGAAAAGGTGAAAATGCCGGAGGTATCTGTGCTTGTACCAGAGGTAAAATTGGTTCTTGTATTCCTGATTATAACAGAAACTCCGGTAAGGGGCCCACCATCCATATCTGTTACTATCCCTTTTACCAGGCTTGTTTTTTCCTGGCCGTTTATATCCTGAGCTGTCAGGATAAAAAGAAACATAAGGGCATAAAAGGTAGCCCCGGATTTAGAAGGACTAAATTTCATATGGCATGCAGTTTATAGTGAAGAAGAAATAAATAAAATAAAGAAACCGAATCGTTAGAATTACCTGACTCAATCGTATAAAAGGTATAATACGGGCTAACCAGGATTTACCCCTACACGGAAATTTTTTTTTACTATTCTATCTGCAATGGGATACCAGCACTTAATAGTCTTTCAGCCGTTCCACCGGGTGTCCGTTGACCATTAATTGCCTTTTGCAAAGGATTTTGAGAAATCATGTAGGTCGCAATATCTTCCAGTTTATCAATAAAAAGTTTTAAATAACTGTTGCTACTTACTATCGCTGCTACGTATCTTAATTACTAATTTCTTCACTTTGTTTTTTCCATCCACTTGAAGACCAGGGCGATGAATATGTTTAGTGAAGGCAATAAAGAAGTTACCGGTGTCGCCTGTATAATATTTTCCTTGTCCATTATAGAAAGCAATATCCCTTTTATTATCATAAGGTACTACCACCGTAGCTGAAGAAAGAGGACCTATGCCAATTTTCTCTCTCCCTGTTATCACATAATGTATATCATGGAAATTTTTATGTGCTTCCCATTTAGATGAATCAATGCTCTTTAAAGGAATTTCAGTGACTCTCGCAAAAACATCTTCGCCAACTATTGGATGATCGCCAACTTCAAGACTTAAGAGATTGGTATTCTTCATAAAAGCAAAAGCCTTATCCCACCACATCTGACGTGCATGATATTCTTTTTCAAATTCTAACTTGTCAATTGATTGATGAGGTTTGACTTTCAAACCGTGTAACCATTCCTTACCATTATACCATTGATTAACTTTTTTCTTACCTGATTCGTTTCCGTTTTGCGCGTGTAAGGCCCCAGGTAAAAATACAAAAAAGCTGAACAAAAGAGTAACTAAAAAGCAACATGCAAAATTTTTTTTCATATAAATTTTTTACGGTATTATAAAATATTCTTTCAGTTGACCTTTATGGCTTTGGTTATGATATAACAATTACCTCATGATCTGAAATTGATTTGATTTCAAATTGACAATAACCATTGGCAACTTTAGCTGCTATGTTTTGTTTTGAAACAAGTGTACGAAGATTCCTGCCGGTTACAGACGCTGGTAACTTCACCTTCACCTTCAAAGGTCCGATGGATATCAGTTCATCTAAGGGCTGACGCCATGTGGCAGCACTTGTCAAATTGACAATGTGCATGATCAGTTTTCCGGATTGTTGGTATACATGAAAGTCAACCAATCCCGCTCCTTCCACCGTCAAGGGTAAGCTTTCTTTGGCGCTCCAGCGAATTATATTAGCTAATAAATTTCCATGATCCGGATGATTAAACCTGCCAAACTGCCTGTCAATATCCGCCGGTATAAAGACCACCCGGCCTCCGTTGGAAGCAGACTTAACAATGACTCCGGGTATATCCGTTTTTGGTTCACGCATATATGATTTTTCCGGCGGGTAGGTAGGGAACTGCGGAATGAAGGTCATTAACACTTCCGCCCCACTATCTGTCTTTAACGGTTCCAGTAAACCTCCATAGGGTAAAATGTCTGTCTCTTCAAAACCCTTCAGGATAGGATGGCGGTGCCCTTCAACTACCGGCTCTTTTCCTGTGTGAGGACCATCCAGTTGTGCCCGAACTTCGGGAGTCAAACGCATATACGTGTGGTATGCTTCTCCTGCCATTTTATCAATAGCCGGACCTTGTTTTGAACTTCGGTCGGCCATGATGTGCGTACCAAAGAGATCCGAAAGTGCATAATCAGAACGCGGATCACCCATTTCATCCAGTAAACTCGTTTCCCCGGTGGCTACCAGGCTGCCTCCCCGATCAACAAAGCGACGTACGGCAGCAACCTGGTTATTTGTCATGATAGCCAGGTTAGGCAGTATAAGCACTGAGAATTGTTCGGAATCTCGGTCAATATGATCGGCATGTACCGGGAGGTACGGTATACGTGAACGGATAAGAGCCTGTGTCATTCCACGCCAGGGCAGATCCACCAGTTCGGCAGCATTGTCCCTGCCGTAGAAATCTATATTCTCCTGCGACCAAACTACCCCTACGTTAGCAACAGGTTTACGGTTTAAGAGATACGTTTCATTGGCTTTATGCCAGTTAAGCAAAGGCACCGGAGAATGGTACATCCGCCGGTCCTCGTGGTAAGCGGCCACCATGTGCCACCAGGGTTGTATTCCTCCTGCAATGCCATTGATCATCCACATTCTTGCTTCAGGCGCAGGTTTACTCGTAAGGC
>JBBJOD010000530.1:0-3784 GCA_037721715.1 Chitinophagaceae bacterium
ATCAAACAAGATATTCCAGATCGGTTCACAACGGCGTAGTGGTGCCAATTATCACGCGGCTAAAGATTTTATCAGCAGCGGTAAGTTTGGCGACATTACCATGGTTGAATTAACCTGGAATGTAAACCAGCCAGCGCGCTGGAGAAGACCAGACGTGGTGCCCTTACTCAAAGAAGAAGATACCGATTGGAAACGCTATCTGATGAACCGTCCTAAAGAAGCTTTTGACGCCCGCAAATATTTAGAATTCCGTTTATTCTGGCCATACTCATCCGGTTTGCCAGGCCAGTGGATGTCGCACCAGATTGATACGGTTAACTGGTTCAGCGGTCTGCAACATCCTAGAAGCGTAGTAGCCAATGGTGGAATTTATAAGTGGAAAGATGGCAGGAAGAACTGGGATACCATTACAGCCGTTTTTGATTACGGCCCTACCAACGATTTGTCGTCTGGTTTCCAGGTAATATTTTGTTCGCGTATGCATAACGGTGACGAACACCCAACCGAGATCTATTATTCAAATGGCGGGGAGTTGAACCTTGACAACAACAAAGTTTCGCCAAAAGGTGGATTACCTGCCAAGGCAGCTGAAGCAATGGGCATGAAGCCTTTCCTGTTACCTGAAACAAACCTGCTTGCCGGGGAAAAAGTAATTGCATCAGCAAATACCGGTGGAGATCAGCTGACTTCTAACCACATTAAAAACTGGATGGAATGTATCAGGAGCAGGAAACCAACAAATGGCCCTGTGGAAGCTGGATACAGTCATTCTATCGCAACTATCATGACCAATGCTGCCGCTATCACGGGTGACAAAGTAACCTTTGATGAAAAAACGCAGGAAGTGATGGCAGGAGGAAAACCTTTTAAATACGGTAATGATGTATTAGCGGTGAGATAAAGTATGAGTCATCGATAATGGTGAGAAGTGATGGGTGATGTAGTATGTATATCACCCATCACTCATAACCCATCATTCATCACTCATCACTTCTCACTCATCACATCTCACTCATCACTCTTCTCCCATGACAGTACATGACGGCTTAATTTGAAAAATAGTATACTTTTAAAAACTGATTTCAAAACGCCATTAGGAGTTAAAATATCGTATGCAGGCTATTTTAGGAGTAATTTTTCATTTTATAGGTGGCTTTGCTTCCGGTAGTTTTTATATACCCTACAAAAAAGTAAAAGGCTGGGCCTGGGAGAGTTACTGGATCGTTGGTGGAATATTTTCATGGCTTATCGTGCCTCCACTGGCTGCGTACCTTACCATACCCAATTTCGAGGATATCATCAAAACAACCAATGGTAATATTCTGTGGCTCACTTACTTTTTCGGTTTATTATGGGGTATAGGCGGACTTACTTACGGACTGGGTGTCAGGTACCTGGGCGTTTCACTCGGTAGTTCTATCATATTAGGTCTTTGTTCGGTTTTCGGCGCACTCATACCATCGGTCTACTATGATTTTTTTCCACAGGCTGGCAAAGATACCATCACTGAATTGATCAGCCGCCATTGGGGCCAAATGGTTTTACTCGGTGTATTCGTTTGTATTGTCGGTATCGTCATCTGCGGCAGAGCCGGAATGATGAAAGAAAAAGACTTGCAGGCGAATAACCTGAAATCAGAAAACAAAGATTATAAATTCGGTCTTGGATTATTTGTTTCCATCGTTTCCGGTATATTGAGCGCCTGTTTTGCATTTGGAATAGACGCAGGAAAAGATATGGCAAACGAGGCTAACCAGATTTGGAAAAACGTGCACCCGGCACAAGGTGAATTTTTGTTTCAAAACAACGTCACCTATGTGATTGTTTTATGGGGAGGATTAACAACAAACCTGATCTGGTGCATCATATTAAACGCACGCAACCAATCTTTTCACAACTATAATGACCAACGTACTCCGTTACTTCGAAACTACATATTTTCGGCGCTGGCAGGTACTACCTGGTTCCTGCAATTCTTTTTTTACGGCATGGGCGAAAGCAAGCTAGGTAATGGCCCAAGTTCCTGGATTCTGCATATGGCGTTTATCATCCTGGTAGCGAACATGTGGGGACTCATTTTAAAGGAATGGAAAGGTGTAAGAAAGGTTACCTATGCAACGGTACTTGCCGGGATTGCAGTAATCATTTTATCCGTTTTGATCGTGGGATATGGAAATAAAATTAAACCTTCAGCTCCCGTGGCAAAGAACATTAAAATTTCCAGCATTCCTATGCGGTCACCTGGTGATGTTTTCTTTCAAGTACCGGTTTCAAATTCTGATTAAACTCTAAATTTACCAATATGTCTGCTGAAGCAACTTTATTCAAGCACGTAAGCTATCTATGGAATGAGGAAATAGCCGGCCAAATGGCGGGCGATGAAGTAGCCTTGCTCATCTATCGTTCAAACCTACTTGGCGCTGATCTTCGTTTAACCAATTATGGTGGTGGTAATACTTCTTGCAAGGCATTCGCCAAAGATCCGCTTACTGGTGAAAAGACAGAAGTAATGTGGGTGAAAGGTTCCGGTGGCGACCTTGGTACCTTGAAACGAAGCGGCCTGGCTGCTTTGTATGTAGACCGCTTGCGGAGTCTCAAAAGCGTTTACCGGGGTATAGAGTTTGAAGATGAGATGGTTGAGCTTTTTAATCACTCTATTTTTGACCTTAGCTCCAAAGCGCCGTCTATTGATACACCCCTTCATGGATTCCTTCCTTTTAAACATATTGACCACCTTCATCCTGATGCAGCAATTGCTATCGCTGCGGCCAAAGATGGTAAACGTATTACCGAAGAATTGTTTACCGGTTCTATCGGGTGGGTAGAGTGGCAAAGACCAGGCTTCGACCTGGGACTGAAAATGCGCCAGTGCCTGGAACAAAATCCATTAATTAGAGGCATTATGCTGGGTTCGCATGGATTATTTACCTGGGGAGACACCGCGTATGAGAGCTATATCAATACATTGGAAGTGATTGAGAAATGCGCCGATTTCCTGGAACAGCATTACGGGAGCAAGGGGCCTGTATTTGGCGGCATGCAATTAGAATCGCCTATGCAGGAAATCCGCATGAAACAAGCGGCGGAAATAGCCCCTGTTTTGAGAGGTTTTTGCTCTACCAACCAACCCATGGTGGGCCATTTTACAGATGATGAAAGAGTACTGGAATACATAAATTCAAATGACCTTCAACGCCTTGCGCCGATGGGGACAAGCTGTCCGGATCATTTTTTAAGAACAAAGATAAGTCCGCTCGTGTTAGAGCTTCAACCAGGGGAGGATCTTTCAGATGTAAAGCAATTGAAAGATCGGTTGCTCCCGGCGTTTGATGCTTACCGTGAAATGTACCGGGAATATTATGAATCGAATAAACATGCCAACAGTCCTGGAATTCGTGATGCCAACCCCGTGGTAATCCTTTATCGCGGTATTGGCATGTTCACTTTCGCAAAGGATAAGCAAACAGCACGGGTGGCGGCGGAATTTTATACCAATGCTATCAATGTTATGAAGGGCTCGGAAGCGATATCCGAATACACATCCCTGCCCAGGCAGGAGGCTTTTAATATTGAATACTGGTTGCTCGAAGAAGCAAAATTGCAACGCATGCCGAAACCAAAAGCCCTGTCAGGAAAGATCGCTATGGTAACAGGAAGTGCCGGCGGCATAGGAAAAGCAATTGCTAAAAAATTCGTAGAAGAGGGTGCTGTTGTTGTAATTAACGATAACGACGCTGGCCGGTTAGAATCGGCAGACGGCGAATTTAAAAAAATGTATGGAAAA
>JBBJOD010000531.1:0-3784 GCA_037721715.1 Chitinophagaceae bacterium
AATGTATGGAAAAGATTCCTTTGCCAGCGTATTACTTGATGTTACAAGTGCGTCTGATATTGCCAACGTTTACAAAACCGCTGCGCTGGCGTTTGGAGGTGTAGACATAATAGTGAACTGCGCCGGGCTTTCCATCTCCAAGCCAATCGAAGATCATTCCGAAAAAGACTGGGACCTGTTATACGATGTACTGGTTAAAGGCCAGTTTTTAATAACGCAGGCAGGTGTTGTCATTCTACGGAAACAGGGATTTGGGGGAGATGTACTCAATATTGTAAGTAAGAATGCCCTGGTATCAGGTCCTAACAATGCGGGTTATGGTTCCGCAAAAGCCGCGCAAATGCACCTGAGCAGGCTGAATGCTGCCGAACTGGGTCCTGATAAAATACGTGTAAACGTCGTCAATCCAGACGCGGTGATCTCTGACAGTAAAATTTGGGAAGGCGCCTGGGCCGAAGGTCGCGCAAAGGCATATAACGTCTCTGTAAAAGAGCTGCCTGCCTATTATGCCAAACGTACCCTGCTCAATGAAATTATTTTACCGGAAGATATTGCGAATGCATGTTTAGCTTTTGTAGGTGGCTTGCTTCGTAAGTCTACCGGGAATGTCTTAAATGTTGACGGTGGAGTAGCAATGGCATTTGTGAGGTAGCTGTCAGCTTTAAGCTTTCAGTTCCAAAACCAGTCAGTATTTTGCAAGATGAATGCGGCCTGGTATATAACGACAACATTATACGAAACAATTAATTTCAAATTTCATATGACCAGACGCGCTTTCAAAATGCAGCTGCATCCCGGAAACGTGGAGGAATACAAAAAAAGGCATGATGAGTTGTGGCCTGAACTGGCGGAGCTTCTAAAAGGTGCCGGTGTGGAAGACTATTCAATATTTCTTGATGAAGAGTCGCTGGAGCTATTTGGCGTGATGAGCGTAACCAATGAAACTTTGATGGCTGATTTGCCAAATCACCCCCTGATGCGGAAATGGTGGACGTACATGAAAGATATCATGGCTTCAAATAAAGATCATTCCCCGGTGAGTGTGCCATTGAAAGAGGTGTTTCACCTGGCCTAGGCAGACAACATATAAGTGCGTGAACAAGTCTTCCAATGATAAATCTACACTATGCAAATAGAAAAGTATAAGATAGAAGAACACAATCATTCCCTTTTAGAAGCGCACCAGCGCCGGCTTGCCTGTTCCTCCATAGAAATCAATGACCTGGAAACCGTTATACAAAAGCTGGTTGAATTCGAGGTGGCGATACCCAGTTGGGCATTAGGAACAGGCGCAACCCGCTTTGGTCGTTTTTCAGGCGGCGGCGAACCTCGAAACCTGGAAGAAAAGATGGAAGACATCGGTTTACTGCATGCACTGAATAAATCAAGTGGTGCCATTTCACTTCATATTCCCTGGGATATTCCCTCCAATATTACATCGATCAAAGCCCTAGCGTCCCAACATGGATTGCGGTTCGACGCCATGAATTCAAATACTTTCCAGGATCAGCCGGATCAGGAGCTCAGCTATAAATTTGGTTCTTTACAACATGTTGATAAGGCCGTTCGCAAACAGGCAATCGAACATAACATCGAAGTGATCCGTCATGGTATCGATTTGGGCTCAGAAGCGCTCACGGTATGGCTTGCAGACGGTTCCTGTTTTCCAGGACAGTTGAATTTCAGAAGGGCTTTCCAGCATACACTGGAGGCGCTTCAGGAAATTTATGCGGCATTGCCCGATAATTGGAAAGTATTTGTAGAATACAAGGCCTATGAACCAAATTTCTATTCGACTACGGTAGGCGATTGGGGTCAATCGCTTCTCTACGCAAACAAACTGGGTGATAAAGCTTTTACGCTGGTAGACCTGGGGCACCACCTGCCGAATGCAAACATTGAGCAAATTGTTTCTTTACTGTTGATGGAGCAGAAACTCGGTGGGTTTCACTTTAATGATTCCAAATACGGAGATGATGACCTTACTGTAGGTAGTATAAAGCCTTACCAGCTATTTCTTATATTCAATGAACTCGTTGAAGGAATGGATGAGCGGGGTATGAACCATGCTACGGATCTTGGCTGGATGATCGATGCGTCTCATAACGTAAAGGATCCGTTGGAAGACCTGTTGCAATCGGTGGAGGCCATCATGCTTACCTATGCACAGGCACTCATTGTTGACCGGAGAGCATTGGTAGCCGCACAAGATGCCAATGATGTAGTGAGTTGCCAGGAGATATTGCAGAACGCTTTTCGAACAGATGTGCGGGCGATTGTTGCCGAAGCGAGATTAAGGTCATCCGGGGCTTTGCAGCCACTGGCTTTGTTCCGCGCTCTAAATGCAAGAGAGCACCTGATGAAGGAAAGGGGAAGGAAAACTGTAGCAACCGGGCTGTGACGGTGAATGGTTAAGAGGGTTATGAATGATGAGTGATGAGTATAAGTGATAATATCAGGTTTTCTGTCTTATGACATAAATGCGCAGAACATGCGATATGTAGTTTTATATTTTGACATCATCAATAAATCCGGTAAAATAGGTAGTTCAGGTGACTACTTACCAACAGGAGGATCTGATTTAATCATACATTAATTTTATATAAGATTAAAAAATTTAAAAGTATTATCATTCACCATTGACCATTCACCATTCACCATTGACCATTGACGCCATGAGCCCACTGCCTGTGATATTAATATTCGACGTTGGCAAAACCAATAAAAAACTAGTGTTGTTTGATGATCACTACCGGCTGGTCTATGAAAAATCTATACAACTACCTGAAACAGTCGATGAAGACGGCGACCCCTGTGAAGACGTCAACCTACTCACAGACTGGTTACAGAAATCTTTCTGGGAAATTTCTTCCAACGAGGAATATGAGATCAGTGCTGTTAGTTTTTCTGCTTATGGTGCCAGCCTTGTTCATATCAACGACTACAACAAGCCGGTAGCGCCACTCTATAACTACCTGAAGCCTTACCCGCCAGCTCTTAAGAAGCAATTTTACGACAACTATGGGGGGGAAATATCTGTTTCCATGCAAACGGCTTCGCCTGTTTTGGGTAACCTTAATTCCGGCATGCAGTTGTACAGGCTCAAATACCAAAAACCCGATATATACTTTCAGATCAAGTATTCATTGCACCTTCCCCAGTTTTTGAGTTACCTTATTTCTGCCGGAGTTTACTCCGACATTACCAGTATTGGCTGCCATACCAAATTATGGGATTTTGCACGCAACGATTATCATGAGTGGGTTTACAAAGAAGGTGTTGATTTGAAATTAGCACCTATATATAACGGTGATGAGGTGGTAAGAATATCTTATGGTGGTAAACAAATACCTATAGGAGTTGGTTTACATGATAGTTCTGCCGCATTGATTCCATACCTCGCTAATTTTCATGAACCATTTGTATTGATATCAACCGGCACCTGGTGTATCAGCCTCAACCCTTTCAACCAGTCTCCGCTTACTGCAGATGAGTTGGAAAAAGACTGCCTGTTTTACCTGGCTTATGAGGGCAACCCGGTAAAGGCTTCACGGCTTTTTGCAGGATATGAACACGAGGAACAGACAAAGCGGTTGGCCGGGCATTATCGAACCGCCTTAAATTATTATAGTACAGTCTCTTACAGCCAGGAAATCATATCTAAATTACGATCCGCGTCTAAATACCAGAAAGAGGAGAAAGAGCAAAAGGGGATGGTCAAAAAATCGTTGTTTGGTGAGAGGGACCTGGCTATTTATGTCACATATGAAGAGGCATATCATCA
>JBBJOD010000060.1:0-13877 GCA_037721715.1 Chitinophagaceae bacterium
TGCTGATCGAATTGATCGAGAGCAAGAGGCCTGTTACAAGTTTTGAGACGAAAGTGCTGAAGGCCGATCTGATTGTGCGTGATTCTTCTGTAAGACAACCCTGAGAATGTGTGCCATCCCGGCAGACAGGTATGCACCTTTAAACGGGGGGTTTAAGTAATTTACGCAAACGATGCTGGCAACGTTATCACCTTATCCTTTGTAAAATTCTGTGTATAACCAACCGTTTATGTCGTAAGCCTGGATATTGCCGGGGAGCGGCTACAGTTACAAGGTAGTCTACATTTCAACAATGGCTTTTATAACACCTGAAGCCGGATTTAACCAGCTTGCAAATTCATCTTTCACCTTATCAAAAGCTGTACGGTGTGTAATATAATTGGCAGGTTTTATTTTTTTATTCAAAATACAGTGAATAACGAACTCAAAATCTTGCCGGGTAGCATTGCGGCTACTCATCAGCGTTGCTTCCCTTCTATGAAACTCGGGGTGGCTGAAACATACATCCCCTTTTTGAAGTCCTACAAGGATATACCGACCACCGTGGGAGATATAATTGAAACCTTTGGTGATAGCTGAAACGTTTCCTGTTGCATCTATTACAACATCCGGCCAATTGCCGTTTGTTATTTCTTTTATCTGAGCTCCTGCATCTGCGAGCGATGCATTGATTGTATATTGGATGGAAAGGTGGTTCCGGCAGAAAGCCAAACGAATTTCGTTGGTATCCAGGGCGATTACCCTCGCACCCTTTATGGCAGCGAATTCCATAATACCGATCCCTATCGGTCCTGCGCCTATGACAAGTATACATTCGTTCTCTTCAATATTTGCCCGGCGAACGGCATGGGCTCCTATGGCCAATGGCTCAACCAGTGCCAGTGCATCATAATCCAGGCCATTCCCTTTCACCAGTAAATTGGCAGGCACGGTAAGGTATTCCACCATGCCGCCATCTATATGCACACCAGCTACCTTTAACGTTTCACAACAATTTGTCTTTCCATTTCTACAGGCAATACAGATACCGCAGTTGAAATAAGGTATAAAAGTTACCGGGTCACCGATAGAAAAACCGTCTGTCGCCGGTCCTTCAACCAGTTCTGCCGCAAGTTCATGTCCTAAAATTCTTGGGTAGGTAAAGTAGGGTTGGGTACCTTCAAAAGCGTGCAGGTCAGTGCCACAGATTCCTATACGCCTTGTTTTCAGAAGCGCCTGCCCCGCACCGGGCAACGGTGTGTTTTGCTCCCTGTATTCCAGCTTTCCGGGTGTGATGCAAATGAGTGATTTCATTTTTGATTAGCTATCATCTTTTAGCAGTTGGCTTAGGCTTTTAAAGCAGTTTAATCTCCTCTGGAGCCGCAAATTCAGCCACATTTATATTTCGAACATTAACGGTTCTCAACGAGAGGCTAAGGATATTTTGTGGCAATCAACACAAGAAATGCAACAGGTACCGCAATTGCTCCGCTACTTTATGGTGTTGGTTTAAGCCTCCGAGCAAAGTCAGATTTGCTTAGTGGTGCATCCGCTCTTTAAAAACTTCCGTGCCAGACGCCAGGATAGCGTCTCTAGGTTCAGCAAGTACGCCGTATCACCAAACCAAAATACCCGGGTACCCGAAACCCATCAACCGACGCCTCAAATCGCCCTATCCAGGTGCACATACCCTCCATCGACGTGAATCAACTGCCCGGTGGTATGACTCGACCGTGCTGATAACAAAAATGCCACGGTGTTTGCAATTTCTGCAGCCGTGGTCATGCGGTTTTCCAAAGGGATTTTTGCTTCGATCGCTGCAACTTTCGCCTGGGGGTCAGGTTGCTGGTTTACCCACCACTCATACAGCGGAGTCCAGCATTCTGCAACAATCACTGAATTTACACGAACCTCGTGTTTCAGCAGTTCTACTGCCCATTCCCTGGTTAATGCATTTCTTCCTCCATTTGCTGCTGCATAGGCGGAAGTGCCGCCCTGCCCGGTTTCCGCAGTTTTAGAACCGATATTAACAATTGCGCCTTTATTCTTAATTAGTTCAGGTAATGCATAATGGGCCATCAAAAAATAATGCACCAGGTTTTTATGCAAGCTATTTAAAAACATTTCATAGGTTCCGTCTTGCAGGCTAACACCATCATTCACACCCGCATTATTTACCAGCCCATTTATCCTCCCAAATTGTTCTAAAGTAATCCTGACCGCTTTTTCGCATTCCTCCTGCCGGGTAAGTTCGGCAGTCACCTGGAAAGCCTGGTTACCTTCCCCTTTAATTTCAGCAACTGTTTTCAGGTTGTCGGCTTCGTTCCGGCCAACGATTACGGGAACCGCGCCCTCCAGGGCAAGCTGCTTTACTATCGCTTCACCAATTCCCTTTGCTCCGCCGGTTACAATGATAACCTTATCCCGTAGTTGTAGATCCATAATATCCTTTTATATGAGGTTATAAAATTTTGAAGCGTTACCGCCCCAAAAGTCAATCTGCTCTGAGACAGAAAATCCAGCCATGTATTCCGCTAATATTTCTACTACCTGGCTGTATGAAGCTGCGACAAGACAGACAGGCCAGTCCGAACCAAAGAGTACGCGTTTAGGTCCAAAAAGTTCAAAAATAACATCCAGGTAGGGCGTAAAATCCTGGTTCTTCCACTCTTTCCAGTCTGCCTCTGTAACCATTCCGGAAGCTTTGCACCAAACATTATCATATTGTGCTAATTCACCCATATCTTTTTTCCAGTCATCAACTTTTCTGTCCCGGATGTAAGGTTTTGCCATATGATCTATCACAAACCGCTGGTCTGGAAAAGCAGCCACCAGGTGTTTAGCGAAAGATAACTGATTGGGCAGTATCAGTAAGTCGTAAGTGAACCGGGTCTGTTGTAAGGCACTGATGCCCTGCATGAATTCCGGCTTCAACATAAACTCGCCAGGTTCGGCCTGCAGTACATTACGAAACCCTTTCAGGTGTTTAAATTGACTCAGGCCATGTAAGCGTTCAGCGATGTCTCCAGCTGTCAGGTCTACCCAACCCACCACTCCTTTGATAAAGTCATGTTTAGCAGCAGATTCCAGGTGAAACATATTCTCTATTTCAGACTGGTCAGACTGCACGACAACACATCCGTCCATTTCATTTTCAACGAGCAGCGGCTGTAGGTCTTCAGGCATAAAGTCGCGGCGGATCAAACTCATTTCATCGCTAATCCAGCCGTCGCGCTGGGCATTGTATTTCCAGAAGTGCTGGTGGGCGTCAATTCGCAGCATAGGCTTTAACTTGTTGTTTGGAACTTCCTAAACCATCGATTCCAAGTTCAACCGTATCGCCCTCTTTCAGGTACTGATTGATAGCCATTCCCACCCCATTCGGGGTGCCAGTGGAAATGATATCTCCAGGCAGCAGCGTCATAAACTGGCTGATGTAGGAAACAATAAAAGGCACGGTGAAAATCAGGTTGTTGGTATTTCCATCCTGCATTTTTTTACCGTTTACCGTTAACCACAATCTCAGGTTGTTTACATCTGGTATTTCATCTGGTGTAACCAACCAGGGCCCGAGGGGTGCAAATGTATCACAACCTTTGCCTTTATCCCAGGTGCCGCCTCTTTCTAATTGGAACTCCCTTTCGGAAACATCATTGTGCAGGCAATAACCGGCAATATGATTTACCGCCTCGGCTTCGCTTATATAACTGGCCTTTCTGCCTATTACCACTGCCAGTTCCACTTCCCAATCGGTTTTAAGAGAATTTTTTGGAACGATGATAGTGTCGTAGGGACCACAGATGGCGGTTGTCGACTTAAAAAACAAGATAGGCTCTTTTGGTATAGGTGCGTTGGTTTCCCTGGCATGATCTGCGTAATTAAGACCGATACAAATTATCTTTGAAGGCTTTGCTACCGGAGCGCAATTTGTTGTTCCGCTTGGAAAAAATGTAAATTTTTAATTATTAATTTATAGTAAGCAAAGAAGTCGGTGTATTCCATGTGTGCAAAAAAACGACTCTCCATAATCTTCTCCAAACCCTGAAGCGTCGTAAATAATTCCGTCTTTTATTATGCCGGTTTTCTCCTGTCCTTCAGGCCCAAACCTTAGTAGTTTCATATTTTCTTGATTGAGTGTGGTTAAGCTATCAGCCGTCAGCTATCATGATTTTATTTTGGCGCGTAGGGTTTCGGGTGTAAATGCCTGCGTCTGTTTATCAATACTCTTAATTCAAACCCATTACTCATCACCCCAACTCCTATAGCTGCTAACTATTCAGTTTTACAAATCCCCCATCTATCGGGTAATCACAACCTGTAATAAAACCAGCCTCTGGCGAACATAAATACAGCGCAAGTGCGGCCACTTCATCCGGTTTTCCCATGCGCCCGATAGGCTGGCTCTTTGATAATTTATTGTACATCTCGTTCTCCATTCCGGCATAGTGCTTTGCAATAAACCCGTCTACAAAAGGTGTGTGAACGCGTGCCGGGGAAATGCTGTTACAACGGATGTTATCTGCCAGGTAGTCTTTGGCTACAGATAAAGTCATGGCAGAAATGGCGCCCTTGCTCATTGAATAAGCAAACCGGTCGGGTATTCCCACAATCGCCGCTACGGATGCCATATTGAGTATCACTCCCCCACCATTGGCTTTCATGAGCGGGATGGTGGCGAACAGGCAGTTATAAGCCCCTTTTACGTTTACATTAAAAACGCGAACAAAGTCTTCTTCGCTGGTGGTATCAGCCTTGCCAATATTCGCTATACCGGCATTATTGACCAGGATATCGACCGTACCGATTTGGTGAAACACTTGCATTACCTGCTGCTGGTTGCTGATGTCGCACTGGTATATTTGCGCTATTCCGTTAGCAGCGGTTATTTCGTCTTTCACCTGGCCGGCGCTTTCGTCGGAGACCTCTACAATATGTACAGTTGCCCCTTGCGCAGCAAATAACAACGAGATGGCTTTACCTATACCACTACCTCCTCCCGTTATTACAGCATGCTTCCCTTCGATATTAAACATAATTGATCGTTATTGATTAGTAAACTTCCCTATTTTCCGGTTCCGCCAATTCAAAAATTTTATCCATCAAAACCCATTTCTCCCCATTCCTGGCGTGAGACAGCGGTTGCTGGTAATTCAGCACCAGCGCTTCCCATTCCTGCACCAATGGGTCAGCAGCATCCATTGCAGCCTTTGCTTCAAAACTAAATGTTTCCGATGTTTCCATTATCATAAACAATCGGTTAGCAGTGCGGTAAATGATCATATTTAATATTCCTGCCTTTTTAATACTTGCCTTAATATAGGGCGATACTGACCTGTGTTTGTTTTCATATTCTGCAATGAGTTCAGGATCGTCTTTCAGGTCGAGTGCCAGGCAGTATCTGGGCATAAAGTTTATGTTTTAATCATTTATAATGAACCAATATCGATCATTGCGCCGATTTAACTTTATATCCTTTGAATCCGTACCAGGCAACAATTACAAAACAAAACATCGGTATAATGAATGCAAAGGCAGTTGACTTACTATCTGCCAGCGTACCCATCAGGTAAGGAACCATGGCACCCCCTACTATCGACATGATAAGGAACGAAGAGGCCCGTTTAGTTTGGTGTCCGGTATCCTTTATACCCAGTGCAAAGATGGTAGGAAACATTATTGATTCAAAAAAGAAAATTGCCATCAGGCAATAGACGGATAACAGGCTGTTGCCCCAGATTACCAGAACACATAGCGCAATATTAATTAATGCAAACAGGCCGAGTAATTTGTTCGGGGCCACCTTGCGCATCAAAGCAGTTCCGGCAAAACGACCAATAGTAAAAAGCACCAGGCTAACTGACAGCAAGTACGAAGCCTGGGAGTTATCAATACCCCTGTTACCTTCTGTGCAGTAATTGATAAACAGGGCCGCTACTCCAACCTGTGCTGCCACATAGAAGAACTGTGCGATGACCGCATTTATGAAATGTTTCTGGCTGAACAATGGTTTATCAACTGATTCGCCGGTAAAACTTTTTTTACTCTCTTTAATTTCTGGCAAAGGTGTTAAAAAGAACAAACCTGCTACCAACAACACTACAATACCGATGATGATGTACACCATTTTCACAGAGTCCAGGTTATCTCCCCTGGCATATTCATCATTATTAAAAAATAAGTTAGCGGCTATTACCGGGCCAATGAACGAACCAACCCCGTTGAAACACTGTGCGAGGTTTAAGCGGAATTCTGAGGTTTCCGGTTTTCCTAAAACCGTAGCATATGGATTGGCAGCGGTTTCGAGGCAGGTTAGTCCGGAAGCAAGTATAAATAGTGCCAGCAGAAAAAAATTGAAACTGGCCTGTTGCGCCGCGGGGTAAAATAAGAAGGCTCCAAGGGCATATAAAAGCAATCCCATGATAATGCCTTTTTTGTAGCCATACCTGCTCATAAATAAGCCAGCAGGTAAAGCAATTAAAAAGTAAGCACCGAAATAGGAAGCCTGCAGAAGAGTAGACCTCGTTTTAGTAATGTTTAAAGTTTCCTGGAAATGCTTATTTAATACATCAAGCAGTCCGTAGGCGGTGCCCCATAAAAAAAACAGGCTGGTTACAAGGATAAAGGGCAACAAAAAATTTGCGTTATTATTGTTACCTGCTGCCCTGACGTCGTCTCCGGCCTGAGTTGATAATGCCATAAGTGGTGTTTAAATGATTGCCGCCCCTATTCACCCAGCTTGAAATTTTTCGCCTGCTTTAACAGTTGGCAAGTTGTATTACGCGCTAAAATATAACTTATCTTCAGCTTATAAAAAAAGGATGAAAGTTCTTACTAATTTTTATTTTAGCAAGCGAAGTTCCTGTCCGTCTTTTTATACTGGGTATTTTCTAGCTAAATATACCGGAAGATTTCTGAAATTTTTTAGATTCAGTAAACAGGATTGGTAATATTATCCTACCTTTGCAAACTCTTTAAAAGGAGACGCATGAACAGCAAAAGGGAATTTGAAATACCGTTTGTGGGACTGAAACCCGGTATTCACGAATTTGAATACAAAATCACTGATAAGTTTTTTGAAGCATATACGCAGCAGGACTTTCATAATTGCAAGGCGGCGGTTAAGCTTGGTTTAGATAAAAAGGCCGGTTTCATGCTCCTAAAATTTGAAGTAGGTGGAACCATCGAGGTAGTCTGCGACCGTTGTGGAAATGATCTACCCCTTGAATTATGGGACGAATTCAACATTGTTGTAAAGCTGGTAGAAGATCCTGAACTGATGAATACACAGGAAGAAGATCCTGATGTGTATTTTATTTCGAGGAGTGAGAGCCACTTGCATATCGCAGACTGGATATACGAATTTGTTAACCTTAGTATTCCCATGCAAAGAATGTGCGAGGTGAAAGAGATGGGTGGAGTCAGTTGCAATAAAGAAGTGCTCGAAATGCTGAAAAAGATGGAAGCTGTGAACCAGGAGGTAGACAATCCCATATGGAAAGGACTGGAAAAGTTTAAAGACTTAGATAGCTGAACGGTCAGCAAATATTTTTTAATGATTAAATGGTTGAATTATGCCTAATCCGAAACGGAGACATTCGCAACAACGGAGTGCAAAAAGAAGGACTCACTATAAAGCCAAACCTGCTACGCTGAGCACAGATAGTACTACTGGTGAATTACATGTTCGTCATCGTGCACACGTGAGCGAAGGTAAATTATATTATAGAGGAAAAATAGTAGCTGAGAAAGCGCCGATAAACAATTAATTTCTTTTTCATCTATAGAATTCCAGATTCCATGGGTAACTTTATTTAAAGAGCCTTGGTATTTGGAATTTTTTTGTTCTACTACAAAAAATTGCTCTGGAAATATCACCATGAATATTGGGCTAGACATGATGGGAGGCGATTTCGCACCAGAGCAGGCTGTTAAAGGGATGGCTTTGTTTCTTTTTGAAAATAATTTTCCTGTATTTTTTTACCTTTTCGGAGATGAGTTCGTAGTGAAAGATTTGCTTTCACACTATTCCATCAGTCCTTCTTCCTACCGTATTATTCATGCAGACGAGGAAATTGAAATGCACGCCCTTCCTACAAAGGCGCTCAGAGAACGACCACAATCTTCCATGGCTTTAGGTTTTAAATATCTGGCTGATGGCAAGGTAGATGCATTTATTAGTGCCGGTAACACAGGCGCCATGATGGTTGGTTCACTTTTTAGCATTAAAGCCATCGAGGGTGTTTTAAGGCCAACTATTCCTACAATTCTTCCACAAGAAAGCGGTCGATCAAGTTTACTGCTTGATGTTGGCCTTAACGCAGACTGTAAACCTGAACATCTTAACCAGTTCGCAATTCTCGGATCTTTATATGCTCAACATATACTAGGCATAGCTCACCCAGGTGTCGGCCTCATCAACATTGGTGAAGAAGAAGGAAAAGGCAACCTTCTTACCCAGTCTGCCTACCCATTGCTCAGGCAAAACAGCCAGATAAGTTTTGTTGGAAACCTGGAAGGCCGCGATATTTTAACAGATAAAGCGGACGTAATGGTCTGCGATGGTTTTACCGGCAATGTAGTGTTGAAACTGGTGGAATCGCTTTATGAGATATCTCATAGAAAAGAAATCCACCATGAATTCTTTCTACGCTTCAATTTTGAAAATTACGGTGGCACACCTGTACTAGGCATAAACAAGCCTGTAATCGTTGGGCATGGCATATCACATTCAAGAGCCTTTATGAATATGATCGTAGTTGCTGTAAAAATGATCCAGACAGACCTGCTTAACATAATGAAGTTAAGTTTTAACAAGGTTGTGTAATGATGTTTATTTGAAGCAGCATGAATATCTTCTTTTCCTACATCCGCGACTACATAAAAAATACTCAAGGCCCGATATGGTATTTTTGCCTGGCTTACGTTGCGCTGATTATATTTCTAAATTACCGCTTTGGAATTGAGTCGAAATTTCTTTCCACAATTCCTGACCGCACGCTTCGATTTGGCGGTTATTACCTTCTTTACCTGGCAGCATTTTCTATTCCGTACCTGGTGTTGATTTTGCTTAAAACAAAATCAGTGTCAGATTGGCCGTTACTTTTATTACTCATTGTTGTTGCCCCGGCCATCTTTGCATTGAAAGTTTGCTTCGGAGGATTAACCCAGCTTATCCAGCAAAATATCAACGGGATATGGGGTCGATATATAGCCATCATCTCTAACCTTCCCTCCCGGTTAGTACTGGTTATCTTACCACTTCTGGCGGTATGGTGGCTGGGAAAATATGACAGGCCGATTTTTGGTATTACTAACAACAACTTTTACTGGAAGCCCTATCTCATTATGCTGCTGGTAATGTTGCCGGTTATCTGCTGGGCATCTACCCAACATGACTTTTTACAAACTTATCCGAAGCTCCGGCAGGTTTATTTTATCAGTACTCATACCAATAACTCATGGTTGTACAAGCTCCTGTTTGAAATTTCCTACGGCATTGATTTCATCACCATCGAATTGTTCTTTAGGGGATTCCTGGTACTTGCTTTTGTGCGCTTTGCGGGCCAGGATGCTATTCTGCCAATGGCAGTATTCTATTGCAGCATTCATTTTGGCAAACCTTTGGCAGAATGCATTTCGTCTTTCTTCGGCGGCCTGTTCCTCGGAATCATTGTTTATAGAACAGGCTCTATAACCGGCGGGCTCATCGTACATCTCGGCATTGCCTGGATGATGGAGGCCGGTGGGTATGTCGGGAATTTGCTGAAGAGCACTAGGTAGAACCATTTTGTTGCTTAGAAAACCTGTTAGGTCTTGACGACCTAACAGGTTTTAAAAAACTACAAACTCGTAAGCCGGATTCTGTTTCTAAACTATCATTTATCTGGGATGCAAATTACTTGGCACCTCTTTCTGCCTACCCTTCCTGGTACTACGCTTACTGATCAGCGTAAAATGTGAACGAGCAGCTCACCCTGCAAATACAGTTTCCTGTTATTACAAACCAGGGTTTACATGGCATTTCAGCATGCAAGGTTTACCCTCCCGGTATGTTACCACAACGGGCCGTAGGCTCTTACCCTACTTTTTCACCCTTACCCTAACGGGCGGTTATTTTCTGTGGCACTATCTGTCTGCTGGAAAATGTTACCACTTACCAGCGGCCCGGCTATTCACCGGTACATTGCTCTATGCTGTCCGGACTTTCCTAACCAAGTTTGGCTCGATAGTTCGGTTTGTAGTTATTTTAAAAGAAGCTAATCAGCTATCGGCTGCCAGCTCGTTAAATTCGACCCAAATGGTTAGTATTTTCACCAACCATAGCACGACTAACGGGTGCTGCATCTGGGTATTTGACCAACATTTACTTGTATTCAAAATAAATTTCGGTGGCTCCATACCCGTATGAAGCGTGGTATTGATTGATAAACGTTTTAACTTCTTTGCGGTGCCGAAGCAATTCATGTATCTCGTCGCGCAGACGGCCGCTTCCAAGACCATGTATAACGATCAGGGATGGTTGACGATGCGCTATTGCCAGGTCATAATACTTCTCAAACTCACCGAGTTGCATACTGAGTATTTCAAAATTGCTGAAATTTTTCCAGTCATCAGAAATTTTTTCCATGTGAAGGTCGATAGCGTATTTCGCGGGTTCCATATGCTGCCGAGCCTTTGAAGCTTCATAGATTTTATAACCGGAATTAGCGAGTTTACCAAGATCCATCTTTTCTTCAGCTACCTGTTCCGGGTACACTTCAAACAATCTAAAAGAAAATGAAGGTTCTTCACGAGCCTTTATTTCTTCAATCTTTGTAAAAACCTGTTTGGGCCGGAGTTTCAATGATGTTTCATAATGAGTTGATTTCTTTTTGTCGGGAACAAGTAAAGAAAATTCCACCTCAAATACCGGGCTGTCGTTTACTTTTTCAAAGGCAATATCGTGCAGGTAAAAATCTTGTTGGGTAAACACCTGGTTCTTCAATTCAAAATCAGGTTCGCCCAAAAAACTTACTTTATAGGTGAAATTGTATCCTGCATTGGTTCCGTTAATGAGGTGAACTTTTAGGACATCCACAATCTCGTCACCAAATTCGTCTGTTCCGAATTTGGGCAGGAACAATAACCAAACACCATTGGTTTGTTTGGTTGGAGTAATTACTTTATCACGCGGAACCTGGTCGATGTAGGTCTTTGCTTTTTTCTTTTCCGGGAACAACTTCTTCTCGGTAAATCTTTTATAATACGGATATTCCAACTGGTCCGTGTAAGCCGGGAATTTAACACCCCGTACTTCTACCATTACCATCGTTTCATTGATGACGTCAATTACTTCACCTTCTTCATTAGAATGCTTCACTACCACCTTATCGCCAATTTCAAATTTCATACTGCAAATTTAACTGTTCCATTTAAACCACGTGTAAAACCTGGATAAAGTAAAGGAGTCTATTTAATTAGAGGAGGGTTGAATGACCGCAGTTTCCTTCCCCAGTTTACTATGACGCCTTCCATATAAAAAATATACTACCAGGCCTATTAGCAGCCATAATAGAAATCTAAGCCAGTTCGTATAGCTTTCCTGTGCCATCAAATAAAGACAACTGGTAAGTCCTAACACGGGTATTAATGAAAATTCATGAACGAAAGACATAAAAGCAATACCTACTGCAACTACCCAGAATAAGAGCATCGGCAAGCCCTCTTTGCTAAAGATATTTGTGAAATGGGCTGGAATCAGCAGTAGAATTAAAACTATTGCCACAATAAGCATACCCGGCACTATCAGTTTGCCATTAATAAACGGAACCTTGAATTTTGATACCGGTTTGTTTTGTTGCTTTTGAAGTACCAGCACACCACCGCAAACCAGTACGAAGGCAAACAAAGTCCCGATGCTTGTTAATGCCAATACCACATCCAGGTTCAAAAAAAGGGCCGGAACCGCTACAAGGAACCCGGTAAGGATGGTCGAAAAAGACGGCGTATGATAAACGGGGTGAAGCCTGGAAAATATTTTTGGCAACAGGCCATCACGGCTCATGCTCATCCATATTCTCGGTTGCCCCAACTGAAAAACCAGTAGAACGCTGGCAGTGGCTATGATAGCACTCACTGCAACAATGCCGGAAATCCATTTAAGTCCACGCGCTTCGAAAATAAGAGCAAGAGGATCACCTACATTCAGCCTGGTGTAATGCACCATTCCGGTAAGAACCAGGGCCAGCAGCACATACAATATTGTACAGATGATGAGGGAATAAATCATTCCGCGCGGAAGGTCCCTTTGGGGGTTCTTACATTCTTCTGCAGTAGTTGAAATGGCGTCAAATCCTATATACGCAAAGAATACGGCTGATACACCCTTCATGATACCGGAAAATCCGTTTGGTGTAAAGGGCGACCAGTTCACCGGATTTACATAGTAAGCGCCTAACACAATCACCAGGAAAATCACCAATAGCTTTATGATCACCATTATATTGCTTGCTGTTCTAGATTCTTTTATACCAACAAATACGATAGAAGTTATTAGTGCAACAATCATTAAGGCGGGCAGGTCCATGACCAGGTGAACACCAAACAACTGGGGAGCGGTAACCCAGGCTTCGTGCCTGTATAACATTAATGGGTCCAGGCTTTGAAGTACCTGCCCGCTTGAAACAAAGGCGCTGGCTTCTTTAAAACTCGCATGAGCTGTTGTATAATCCATGGTCAGCCAGGGAGGAATATGCATACCGGCTTTATCAAGAAGGCCGGTAAAATAGTCGCTCCAGGATATTGCTACGGCAATGTTACCGATAGCGTATTCCATCAGGAGGTCCCACCCTATGATCCAGGCGAAAATTTCGCCGAAAGCTACATACGAGTAGGTATATGCGCTTCCGGAAACGGGAACGGTAGAAGCAAATTCCGCATAACATAAGGCGGCAAACCCGCAGGCCACCGCAGTAAATATGTACAGGAATATAACACCGGGTCCGCCATCGAAACATGCTTTGCCGATACTGCTAAAAATACCAGCACCGATTACAGCTGCTATGCCCATGAAAGTAAGATCACGAACCCCTAACACCTTATTCAGCTGTCCATGGCCATCATGCAATCCGGCTTCCGCATCTGCTAGAATTTTTTCAATTGATTTCTTCCTAAGTAAAGGATGCGCCATTGGGGTGTAGGTTTTATTGGTTACCGGCCATCAGGTATCGGCTATCTGCTATCATCCGAATTATAATAAATTTTGAATATTACGTTTAAAACCGAATGAGCAATTCCTCTTAATCACCATCTTGCATACTGATAGTTGAAAGTTGAAAGCTGATAGCCCCTAGCTAGTGTTCCCTTTGTATCAGGAACAGGGCCAACTGCCTCAAAGGCTCCTTTCGCGCCGAAAGTACGGCAATGTCTTCCAGGTGTTGAAACGCAGTATGAATGTATTTTTCCTTAAGTTCCATTGCCCATTCATCGACCCCGCAATCCCGAAAAATTTGAAGGGTTTTTTCCACTTTGTTCTTTTCGTTATTGGCATTCAGCTGTTGGAGGTCACCCAGCTGTTGGCTACTGGCCACTTCCAGGGCCTTTATCATCAGGAATGTTTTCTTGTTTGCCAGGATATCGCCTCCAAGCTGTTTGCCAAATTTACCAGGGTCGCCAAATGCATCCAGAAAATCGTCCTGTACCTGGAAGCCGATACCCAGGTTACGCCCAAATTCATACAGGTGTTGCTGGTTGCCTGTACCCGCCCCACCAAGAATGGCACCTAATTGAAGACTGGCGGCTAATAAAACAGAAGTCTTCAGTTCAATCATCCGGATATACTCAGGCAATTTTACCTGGGGCATCTTTTCAAAATCCATATCAATTTGCTGGCCCTCACATACTTCTCTCGCGGTACGGTT
>JBBJOD010000061.1:0-13873 GCA_037721715.1 Chitinophagaceae bacterium
TTATCAGCATTACTTGGATTCATAAGGGTAAATCGTGATCAGTTAATAATATTGCAAGAAGGAAAATTCCGATTAATATAATCCTAAATTAAAGTTTTTGTTCAGTTGCCATGTTATAAAGTTTTGAGAATACCTGTCAGGTTACCAACTTTGTATATTGCTCTATGTAATCCATGTCTCGCAAAACATGGTCCGTTGCCATTGCTGACAAATAAAGATGGTCGGCGTTCGACTGTATAATAGCTTTACAACCTTCCGGTTCGGAATGATTAAGAATGGCATGCCTGTAAAAACTTGAAAAAATTACCGGGTTGCCCTTTTGGCCATTATAAACCGGCAGACTAATGGTTTTTTTATCAGAGGTAGCACATGTAGCAAAGTTTTTCGCCATAGCTGTATACTCTTCAGCACTTATAAATACCATATCTGACAAACAGATCATATATCCATATCCCTGTGCTTGTAGCACGCCCCGCTGTATAGAAGTTGTCATTCCCGAAGTATGATCTTTATTAAAGACAAACTGTACAGGTAAACCTTCCAATGCACTGTTAACGGCTGCCGATTCGTAACCTGTAACTACGATCACTTCTTTCAAACCGGCAGCAAGAACATTATAGACAACATGCCAAATGATGGTCTTGTCTTGGAAAGGAAGCAGTAGTTTGTTCACATTGCCCATTCTTCGGGAAGATCCTGCGGCGAGAACAATAGCGCTAACCATTCAGATTATAATAGTTTGAATAAATAAATATAATATATTTTGTGTAGAGGAAAAATTCAAAGGGTTACGTTTGGTGTAGGATAATAACCGGACCAACCAATTAAACAGTACAATCATGCCTCACTGGGAACTGATGGTTTTCTTTTTTATCATTGCTTTTGTATATGCATCTGTTGGCTTCGGTGGAGGATCCAGTTACCTGGCAGTTCTGGCCCTCTATGCATTGCCTTTTAATGAAATCAGGTTAATCGCTTTGCTCTGCAATATTATAGTGGTTACAGGAGGAACGGTTATCTATGTACGAAACAGGCAGGTGAATTGGAGAAAAATAATACCGCTGGTAGTTACAAGCGTTCCCATGGCCTTTTTAGGAGCTTCGCTAAAAATTAAACAGGACACCTTTTTTATAATACTGGGTGTCAGTTTGGTAGTAGCCGCTGTTTTGCTCTGGATAAAGCCTAAAGCCTTTGCCTTGCACGAATCTGCTGTTATTGGAAACGGACGTTCACTGAAAGATGGTGCTATGGGAGGCGCCATAGGATTTTTTTCAGGAATGGTAGGAATAGGCGGCGGTATTTTCTTATCGCCTTTGTTAAACCTGTCAAAATGGGATACACCTAAAAAGATTTCCGCAACAGCAAGCGTATTTATACTGGTAAACTCTATTTCAGGAATTGCCGGGCAGTTGACACAGTTGCCTGCAAACATTAATTATACAATGATTGCCTGCCTGTGTGTAGCGGTATTGGCAGGGGGCCAAACAGGCTCGCGTTTAAGCGCTATAAAATTTAACCAGCTGGTGATTCTGAGAGTGACAGCTGCGCTTGTCTTTTTCGCGGGTATCGAAGTATTGTTTAAACACTTGTTCTAGTGGTAATTGATTCATCTTTTCCAGGATGGTATCGTGGTAAGTGTTCCGGGTTCCGGGCAGCACTGTCTGGTAGTATGATTGAAGCCGGCATGCACTCACCTTCATTGCAACACCTGATCTAATGGATTTTAAGACAGGCCGTCCTGCAACATTTTTGAGGCTAGTAGCTTATCTTCCGGAGTATTTACGTTTAACAAGGCATCGGGTCGAGGAGCAACAAGCAGGAACGCATCATTGCCCTGCAAAGCTTTTTTAGGACAGGTGTAGCCCTGGGATAGCAATGATAGCAAGACCGGGTAACTTTTTGGTTCCCAGATAGCTAACAGTGGCTCTGGAAAATGGTCATCAGGATTTTCAAATGCGGTAGCCATTGCAGACGGTTTCCTTTGTTCAACCAGGTATTGTAAGGTTGCCGCTTCAAGCAAAGGCAGGTCACAGGCGACAACCAGCCATGCAGCATCAGGTTGCGTTCGAAATGCCGACAGAATGGCTCCATACGGCCCAAGCCCGGTGAAACTATCTTCAATGGTTTTGTAACTGCTGTCAATTTCTTCCTGTTGATCGATCCTGCAGGAAATAAAAACATCCTTTGTAAAGGCTCCCAGAAGATCGGCAATATAATAACGTTGCTCTTTTCCATGCCATTTCATTAACGCTTTGTCTGCACCCATCCGCATACTTTTTCCCCCAGCCAGGACGAGGCCATTTATCACCGGCTGTGCCCGCTTCATTTGCTCAACAAAAAAACCTGTAATCCTGGTGGTGTCATCCATGTAATACACCGGTAACTGCTGCCATGCCGGTATTGCTTCCTTTACAAAATCGAAAATTTCTATTTCATGATGGGCCAGTAGAATCATCTGTACGTTAGTGAGCATCGGCAGCTTTTCTTTTAACAAAGACTGCGTGTGTTGATCAATTATAATAACCTGGGCACTTGCTTCGAGGTTGTTGCCGTTAACGAGTACCAGGTCGGCTTCGCCTAACAGTTGCCTGTAAGCGAACTTGCTGACAGGTGTTTTGTAGGTAAACTGGTGGAAGTATCCGGTGTTGATGTATTCAGCTACAGCACCGGCTGCCAGGCGTACCGGTGAGTTAGTGCGCATGCCTGGTTGCAACACATCGGCATAGGCACATTTATATAACGGGGATAACTGGTTGATGATAGTATCCACCAATTTTTCAGTCAACACATTAGCCGCGCCCGTAATCGCCCATTCGTTTCTGCTAAAAATACCAAAAGACGGCTTAGTGAGATGGCTGTGTTTTCTATGTTCTCCTGAAATCATTTTTCCCTCCGGTTTTTTCTATTAGCCTGGTTTCTTTGATTGTAATGTCGTGACTTAAAGCCTTACACATATCGTATACCGTTAAAGCGGCAATAGTGGCGCCTACCAGGGCCTCCATTTCCACACCGGTTTTGGCAGTGATAGTGGCCCTGCAAGTTATTACCAGTTCCTGCTGGTTATTTACATGAATATTTATCGAACAGTTATCAAGGCCCAGCGGGTGGCAAAGCGGAATCAATTCGCCTGTTTTTTTGGCGGCCATAATACCTGCAATAACGGCCGTTTGAAAAACCGCACCCTTTTTAGTTTGGATATCACCATCCATCAGTTTTTCAAGTACCTGGGGAGGCAGCGTGACAATGCTACAGGCCGTAGCGGAGCGTTTGGAGATTTTTTTTTCACTAACGTCCACCATTACCGCATGTCCTTTATCATCGAGGTGAGTAAATTCAGCCATGTGTTGTAATTTTGTTGTAATGTGTTTGGCTTTCAGCAACCAGCGTTCAGCAATCAGCAAGGGTATCAGGTATCGATGTCTCTTAACTCATCACTAATTATTCACCATTGACCATTGACCATTGACCATTGACCATTGACCATTCACCATTCACCAAAACGCCACACCCTGTAAACATCTCCTTTTCTAAACACATTTACTTCTGCCGGAAGTTCCATAAAAGCATTGGTATCAAGCAGGTTGGCATAGTCGCCCGAGCCATTACCTTCCAGTGGTGTAGCAAGCAACATTCCCTTTTCATCTGCCTGAATCTTCACCTGCAGAAAGTATTGCAGGGGTGCGTTAAAGGTAAAGTCTTCATTAAGAATGGCGTATAAGGGTAATCTATTGTCAAGTTGTAAAGATGCTTCAAGCCAGGGTAAAAAATAACGATGCAAACACATAAAGGTTGAAACCGGGTTACCGGGAAAAGCAAAAACGACCACGCCGTTCGAATGTTTACCGAACCAAAAAGGCTTGCCGGGTTTTTGCTTTACTTTATGGAAATGTTTTTTTACCGAAAGTTTCTCAAGCGCCTGTGGGATGTAATCAAACTTGCCCATCGATACGCCACCGCTTAACAGGATAACTTCAAATTCTTGCAGGCATTTTTCAAGTTTCCGATCGATAGCGCCAGGGTTGTCCGGTATATACAGCATCGCTGCTTGCAGGCCATAATGTTTTAACACCGCTTTGATGCTATGGTTGTTAGACATTCTTACCTGGAAGTCGGATGGGGTTTTATCTACTTCAACCAATTCGTCACCCGAAGAAATAATTACAGTTCGGGGAAGCTTCATTACAGAAAGGGTGGTGAGTCCGACCGAAGCGGCCATATGAACAATAGCGGGAGTAATACGCTGGTGAGGCGCAGCTACCCTGTCTTCTTTCTTTTTATCTTTTCCCTGTAAGTGAATATTTTGTCCCCGTGTAATACTTTCTACCAGTAAAGTTGCTTTTTGATCTTTGATATCCAGGTCTTCGTATCGTATGATGGTGTCTGTTGTAGCAGGAAGTACGGCGCCGGTCATGATCTCAATGCATTCTTCCGGTGCACCAATGTTAATGGGGCTATCACCGGCTGCCTGTGTTGCCCGAATGCGGAACTCGCGCACGCCGTTTGCGAATGCATCAAAATTGATCGCTATGCCATCCATTGTAACCCTGTTGCCGGGCGGCTGGTCACGATCTGCGACTATACCGGTTGCAAGTACCCTGCCTAATGCGGAATCAAAAGGAATACCTTCCATTCCATAATGCCTGGATTCTGCAAGTATTATTTTATCAGCTTCCGCAACAGTTACCATTAATTATAATTTAATGCGCATTGTTCGTTATCCCCCAATGGTTGCCATTGATTCATGCGCGGGCAGGTGTTGGGAGCGATTTCTTTCAGCAACCCATCCATCCGGCGCACGTTTTAGAAAAGCATCCAAGAGGGCGCTTTGTAATTCCTTCTCATCAAGTCCGCTACGTACAAGGTTTTTAATGTTAAGCACTCCTTCATCATACAAACAGGTTTTAAGCATACCCTGCGGTGTTATGCGTATGCGATTACAGCTTCCGCAGAATGAACGGGTGTAAGCAGCGATGATGCCCACCGTGCCTTTGTACCCCGGAATGTGGTAATTATAAGAAGTGGAAAATGGGGGGTCAGGAATTTTAATAATATCAGGATAAGTTTCTTTGATGGTCTGAAGAATCCTGATATGGTCCCAGAGAAGATGCTGGTAATGGCTGCCTTCTCCATTGAAAGGCATCTCTTCAATAAATCGTACACTTACAGGCAGTTTCCTGGTAAGTTCAACAAGCGAAATGATATCGTCCGTATTTTTTCCGTCCATTACTACCGCATTCAATTTTACATCCATATTGTAGCGCAGCAGCTGTTCCAGTGTTTCCAATACCTGGGGCAATTCATCGCGGCGGGTAATTGAAAAAAAACGGTTCCTGTCCAGCGTATCAAGGCTAAGGTTAACAGAGTGAATTCCGATTCTCTTCAGTTCTGGTACAAGCGGGGCCGTTAACACGCCATTGGTAGTGATGGTTATTTGCTGTAAACCCGGTAGGCCCGATAAGGCGGTCAGAAATTTCATGGTGTCTTTCCTCACAAAAGGTTCACCACCTGTTATCCGAATTTTATCGACACCCATTTTTACCAGTAATGAACATACGAAAAACATTTCTTCGTAACTCATCAGTTCTTTCCGTGAAAGCCAGTTCAATCCTTCTTCCGGCATACAATAGAAACACCGCAGGTTACAACGGTCTGTTACTGCCAGTCTTAAATAATTAATCGGTCGTCCATGGTTATCTATCAACACGTTCAGTTTGTTTAAATTTAGTCTCCGTAAATCGTTTCCCTTCTCAGCCTCAAACTCATCCCGTTCCGGCCTGCAAAATGTGAGCGGATCTCTGCTGCGATGGACAGTGCAATTTCTTCCGGTGTGGTGGCACCGATATCAAGCCCGGCTGGTGCAAATATTCTTCTCTCATCTTCTTTTGAAATACCTCTTCCCTCCCCTGATAAATGATCGAACATTTTTTGTGCGCGTTTTCGCGGACCCAGCAAGCCGATATAGGAAGCTGTGTTTGGCAAAACTTTCTGTAAGTTATCGAAATCTGTGTTGTAATCATGGGCCATTAATATAATGGCCGTGTAATGATCTGCAATTAGATCTCCCGTTTTATCAAGGGGTATCACTTTAGAAGCTAATGAAAACAAAGCCTTATCCGCCTTTGAAATATTGGTTACTACGTTTACTTCCCATCCAAGTTCCCTGGTTACCCTGATCAGTGGATAGATATCATAGTTACTTCCGTAAACAATCAGGCGGGTTACCGGTACAATAATTTCGATAAACACTTTTATTGTCTGGAGCCCATGTGTGTAGGTGATGGTACGCGACGTTTCGTCTGCAAGGCAATTAGCAACATCTTTACCCACGGCGGCGGCAAAAGTGTTTTCATGGAAAGACGAGATAAACTGCTGCTCATTTTCAAAAAGCAACGTTTTACCCAGCGCGTTCAATGTGTTGTCGCAATCAGTAATGGAAACAACAGCGCGAGGCATCCTGGTGGTTGTCAGGCCCGAAAGCAGGCGCACGGGGTTATTTAAATTTACGGGGTCGAGCGGGGTAAACAACACGTCTATAATACCGTTACATCCCAGTCCGATACCTACCTGCTGGCTATCATCCTCCGTGGTATCATAGGTAACGATTGAAGGTTTGTTAAGAACCATTGCTTTCTGCGCCCTCCGCAGCGCATCGCCTTCCAGGCAACCGCCGCTGATACCACCCAGGTAATTGCCATTGTCAAGCACCAGCATGCGGGCACCCGTTCTTCGGTAAGACGAACCTTCCACGCGTGCAACCGTAGCAAGAACAGCTCTTGTTGACGAGAAATCTATGCTGTTGTAGGCGTGAACGATAGATATAATTTCTTTCATAGTTAAAAGGGTAGTACATGAGTGTTGAAACCACTTGAATGTTCCGAATCAACGAATAGATTCCTTGTAAAGTACGTAAGGTTTTCTAACATTTCCGGCCAGAGCTAATAACAGGAAGGAAGTGCTACTTCTTTACGATCTCTTTGAACAGAATCACCGACCCATACGGTTTTATAACAACACTTTTCGTATGTACCTTGCCGCCAATGTCTTTGTAATTACCGGTTAATAACACTGTACGGGCAGTTTTAGATGGGTTCACTTCGAACAGGATATTATCGCCTGCATTTACGGCAGCCACCTGGACGGTGCGTACTTCTACATTGTCGAACCAGAAAGGGGTCATCTGGCCGGAAGAAATGAGGCTTAACTTCACACCCGGATCACTGGTTGGGGCAGTGAAAAGGAATTCACATTCTGTGCGTGTTTTGCTGAGTTTAAAATACCGGATTTCCGAAATGATCTGGTAATCCTTGCCACTTATTCCGCCCCATCGCCTTACATAGGCTGTTAGGTTCTGCATTTCGGTGGAGCCAACCAGGCTGAAGGTCACCCGGTAAGTTGTTCCTGCAGTAGTAGCATACAGGTCGATGTTCGCTCCCAATTCGGCCGGTGAATTCTTATCGGTTGCGGTTACTTTTACCGCTCCGCCATCCAGCTTGTTGTTATCCCATTGCAGGGTACAAGCGCCGCCTGCTTCAATGTTACTCAATTTTGTATCAAAGCTGCCGTTTTGCACCTTGTTAACTGAATTGACGGCATTCAGCTTATACTGCGGAATAATCACGGGGCTCAAACGGGAATGTTCGTCCCACCCAAACTTGTTTTTCCAGCCCGCCAGATTATAAGAAGCGTGAATGGTTCCATTTTGATGTACGTCGGTAGAGATGATGGAATGGTAATTAAAATGGTGGATGTAATAATTGCTGTCTAAAGAACCAGCCTTCGCCACATCGTCTGAAAGGCTTCCTATGGCAAGTATGCCCTGGCTGGCAGTTTTTGCAAAGAAAATATTGTTTTTTATTTCAAGGTTCCTGGTAGGGTATTCTGTTTCCAACCCGTTGGTAGAGTTGTTATCAAGATCAAGGAAACCATTTGCATCATGGTTAATCAGCAGCTGGGTTGATTGGTTGTTGTAAAAAGTATTGTCTTTTACAATTGTTTTTTGAACATTATGGAGATAAAGTCCGGAACTGCTCATATTTGCTCCGGTATTGCCTGTAAGTTCTACGTTCATACCAAGGTCATCTACGTAGAAGGCATTCGTTGAGCCGGCTACCTTGGTATCCGTACCTTCAGGGGCGCCGGTCCCGTTCAATACAATATTACCGGTTATCTTCCTGTTGGTCATGAGGTCAGAGGGAAGGCCACCGGCCCAGGTATAAATACCGGCAGCATCGTCTTTCACCAGGGTGAAATTCATTACCAGGTTGTTTTTTACAGTGATGAAACTTCCCAGGAAAGCTATGCCGGTTGCTCCCAGACTGTCGAGGTTATTGAATTCTACCAGGCTGTTTTTTTCATGCACCAGGGCAATGGCCGATCCGCCGTCGTTGTCTTCTCCCATTCCTCTCCAAAGATGAATATTTTTGATGGTGTTGTTCCTTATGGTGCTATAGGAGCAGTCGTTGAATAACAGGCTTTCGTTGTTACTATTCACAAACAAACAATTTTCTACTTCGATGTTTTTGGATGCATTGGCAACAATCGCCCGCATGCCGCAATACCTAAAATCGCAGTTCCTGATCTTGATATTAGAGGAACCATTGACTATTTTCATGGCTACGGTGTCTGCACCCTGGAAAACCAGGTTGTCGAATGTTATGAAGCTTTGGTTGTTGATATATACCAGGGTATCAACTGCGCCGGCTTTTACAGCGAGCCTGGAGGGAGGTAGTGTAGAATAAAGTCTAACAGTATGGTCAGCGGGATCGTAAAACCACTCTCCATGTTTGTCAAGTGTAGCAGCGCTGTTCTGAATGAAGTAACCCCACCCGTTGTTTATATCGTGATGAGAGGGAGTAATATAGCTAATGGTTGAACCAGCGTGCCTGGTAATTCGGCACCGGTCAATCACCCAATGCCTCTTGCGAATAACTGCCTGTGCTCCTGTCCAGTCAGGTGACTTTTGCAATGCGGCATCCTGGAAACTGCCACCTGTATATTTTCCGTTGCCGTCCTGCGATTTAGCATTATTGTCGATTGTCAGGTAGCCTTTGTCGGGCTCCGAGATATTGGGCCATCTCCCCATTGCCATCACCAGATTATTAACCGTTAAGATGTTCAGATAAACTCCTGCATCCAGGCTGGCTTTGTAAATGTTTTTTCCCAAAGAACTCCAGGAGGTGATGGTCGAAAATCCGTTGATGATTGGCTTATCACCACTGCCATAGGTAGAAAATACGATCGGGGAATTAGTAGTACCCGATTTCAGGATAAATAGTCGTCCTTCAAATGTTTCACCCCGTTTAAATAGAATGGAATCACCTGCTTTAAGATTACTCAAATAGGCCTGCAGCCTGGATAATGTCTTCCAGGGTGTGGAAGAACGCTGTGCCTGGGTATTTGTCCTGAGATCATCTCCAGAAATAGTTGACAGATAATAAGTGGCGGCTGGCAACTCCTGGTAAATGCAGATCATTAATAGCAGAGCCACAGTAATTTTTGTCATGAATTTTTTTTAGTGTCCAGTTCATAATAACCTATTAAAAACTCTCAATTCAACACTCGATTAGCCATCCCCTGGCATTTCTATTCAGCCATTAAAAAGTAACAGGAAAATACTAGCAGTTCAATATTGAGATTCACTGTATCTTCTGAACCCTTCGTGTAAAATTATCAAATCAATCTCTGTATCTGAAATCTTAAAATAATAGCGGGGTGCTGAACAATTTAAATAAAATGTTCAGCTTCATCGCAGCTTGAATAAACAGATTGCGGTAATTTGTATAAAAAAGAGAATATGAAATGTATGTTTACGGCGAGAAACATGATTGTTTTTTTCAGCATGCTATCTATAGAGGCGTTAGCCCAGGGGGAGGCCAGCTATAAAATACCTCCAAAAGCGATCATGGATTTGGCGCTGGCAAAGCCTACTCCCTTGGTAAGTATTGATCACAACGCTTCGTGGATGATTATCATGGAGCGGTCGGGGTACACGACCATAGAAGCGCTGGCTGAGCCGGAATTGAGAATAGCCGGACTTCGCATCAACCCGGCTAATTTTTCACCAAGCCGGTCCACCTATTTCACCCGCCTCCAGCTCAAAAATATCAAGACGAAAGAAGTTTTCGAAATAGCCGGTCTTCCTGAAAAACTAAAAGCGGGGAGTCTTCAATGGAGCCCCGACGAGAGTCAATTCGCATTTACCAACAATACGCCTGACAAGGTGGAACTTTACCGGGTAAGTGTTCCTGAAAAAAAAGCCTACAAGGTAAACAAAGCGCCATTGCATACTGTAATGGGAAGCAGTTTCTCGTGGGCCGGTAATGGTACCCTGTTGTACAAAGTGGTAGCTTCGGGGCTAAAAGTATTAAAACTAAAGCCTTCAGCGCCAAAGGGACCCAATATACAGGAGTACAAAGGCCAGGCAGGTGCTTCAAGAACCTATGAGGACCTTATAAAAAATCCGCATGATGAGGCCCTGTTCCAGTACTATGCTACTTCGCAGATAGCAAAAAGTGACCTGGCTTCGGAAATGCTGATAGGTGCACCGGCCATCTACAGTGACATAGATATTTCGCCTGACAACAATTACCTTTTGTTGCAACGGATAAAAAAGCCTTTTTCTTACCTGATACCTCATTATGGCTTTCCTAAAACCATAGAAGTGGCAGGTATGAATGGAGACCCGGTCAAAATACTTGCTGATAACCCTTCCAGCGAAGGGTCGCCGATTGGCTTTGATGATGTAGTCACTTTTTCAAGGGAATTCAACTGGCGTAACGATGAGCCAGCTACTATCTATTTTGTAAAGGCCCTCGATAAAGGTATGGGGCGTTCAAAGGCGGACTACCGGGATGCCGTTTTTTCAACTGTTGCCAATAGCCATGAACCGCCCCGCGAACTGTTCAAAACGAAGATGCGCTTTAACCGTATTCAATGGGCAAACAACCATTTTGCGCTTGTTTATGAAGACATGAACGCTACCAGGAGAACACGCATGGAGATATTCGACCCTTCCACCGGGAAGCTTGATTCATTGTTTGAGAGAAGCAGTAACGATGCATACAGTAACCTGGGTATGCCGGTAATGGTTAAAAACCAGTACAACAGGAATGTAATCTGGACCTCGAAAGATAACCAGCAGTTCCTGTTAACTTCTGAAGGCGCATCTTCGGAAGGTTCAATGCCATTGATCCAATCATATGATCTGAAATCACGCAAGGCACAGGTATTATGGAGATGCCAGGCACCTTTTTATGAAACGGTCGTAGATGTGATAGATCCAGCTAAAATGATTTTCATCACCTCGCGCGAAAGCCAGACGGAGGCTCCTAATTACTATGTTCGTGATCTTCGCAAAAAGTCGCTGATAGGTACGCCAATAACCGACTTCAAAAACCCTTACGCAGAATTGGAAGGTGTGAGAAAACAAAAGATATCTTATAAAAGAGCAGACAGTATACAGCTTACTGCAGATCTTTACCTGCCAAAAGATTACGAGGTAAAAAAAGATGGCGCTCTCCCGGTGGTTATCTGGGCTTACCCAAGAGAATACAAAAGTGCCGCAGATGCTGCCCAGGTGAGGGGTTCCAAGTACTCTTTCACCCGCATCAACTATGGATCCCCGATATTTTGGGTAACGCAGGGTTATGCCGTAATGGATAATACCGAAATGCCGATAGTAGGTGAGGCGGGTAAGGAACCCAACGACAATTTTATTCCGCAGTTATACCTCAATGCGCATGCAGCCATCCAGGCTGTCGCAAAAATGGGTGTGGGCGATAGTAACAGGGTAGCTGTTGGCGGACATTCATATGGCGCATTCATGACTGCAAACCTGCTGGCACATACCAGGCTTTTTAAAGCGGGCATCGCCCGCAGTGGTGCTTATAACAGAACCCTGACGCCGTTTGGGTTCCAGGCCGAGGAGAGAACCTACTGGCAGGCACCGGAGGTTTATTACAAAATGAGCCCTTTTAACTATGCCGATAGTATCAAAACGCCTTTGCTGATGATCCACGGAGAGGCTGATAATAATTCAGGGACCTTTCCTATACAGAGTGAGAGGTTGTACAATGCAGTAAAAGGGCATGGAGGAACCGTTCGGCTGATTTTCCTTCCTTTTGAATCTCACGGCTATGCAGCCCGGGAAAATATTCTTCACATGTTGTGGGAACAGCATAACTGGTTAGATCAATATGTAAAGAACCCCAAAAAAGAGGCATCCGCGGAAGGACAAGGTAAAAAGGCGATGTAGTCAGGAGCTGTCAGCTGTCGGGTTTTGCAGAGACGCCATGCTGGCGTCTGGCAGGGTATATGGCGCTGTTCGGTAATGGGTGCATTCGCTGATTTGAACCGCTGCCAGACACCAGCATCGCGTCTCTATCTGCAAAAAAAGGCTGCCTCTTTCGAGACAGCCTTTTTAAATTGATGAAGGTGATCTTTTATTTATCGTCTTTCTGCAATATCCAGGTCTTCAACGGTACTTCATTTACATGTAACCTTACGATATATGTGGCAGGGACCAGCCTGTTGCCATTGATCTGAACGAGCAGTTGTGCGTTGCCAGAAGCTATGTTGCCGAAATGCTGTCTGAAGACCATCTTACCTGATAAGTCATAAATGCCCACACTTGCATTTCCACCAGACAGGGTATTATTAAACTGGATACTAAACCTATCTGAAAACGGATTTGGGAATGCTTTCATTAAATGAAAGCCTGCTTCGGCGCTTGCTGAAGCAACCTGGGATCTGGCTGTGATAGCGGGTGCCAGGTCAGTAGACATGTTTGCGACCAATCCTGAACCAGCGGACATTGAGGAGGTTGTTAGCAGTTGTCTCGGTATTCCAGGGCCACTCCAGTAAACTTGCATGGTTTCGCCGCCGCTGTTTTCAAAGAAGGTCATTGCGAAAGGGTATAAACCCGCTGCAGCTACATTAACCGTTGCTGAAACGGGGTATGCGCTGTGCAAACCATCATGATTTACCAGGGCAGTAGCCGAGGCAGAATAGAAAGAATTAAAGTACAGCTTGCTGCCATCATCCGATATCAATTCGAAGGTATAATTACCAGCTGTCGGAATGTTAATGTATCCCTCCCAAACAAAACCAAAGAAGTCATTTCTACCGGGGGTTCTTACACTCATATCGATATTAGGCGTTGATCCTGTTTTTTTGGGTATAAGTGCATTGAAGTCAGGCAAATTGTTCCAGACACCTTCATAGTAACGGTACTTTAGCCCGTTTGCCTTTGGCGACGTTGTAACTGCCAGAGGTGAACTGAAATCCGAAGTGTTGCCCGCCAGGTCGCGTGCTTTAATGGTGATGGAATAAGACGTATTTGCTGTGGTATCGATTCGTGTTGTCGGCTGTATGCTCGTGTATTTTTTTACGTTGTTCACATAAATATCATACCCGGTAACACCTACATTATCTGAGGAATTATCCCAGCCTATTTCCATGAAGCCATTGCCGGTCAATATAGCCTTGACATTCAAGGGTGCTGATGGGGCGATGTTGTCTGCAGGTGTAGAATAGCTTTCCGTAAACGCCGCATTTGGTATCAACTGTCTTGGAATGCCTGGTCCGCTCCAGTATACCTGCATAGACTCTCCGCTATATTTTTCGAAGAACGTCATGGCAATAGGGTATAACCCGGCCTGGATATTAAGCTGGTTAGAGATAGGATAAGCACCGTGGATACCGTCGTTATTGACCAGTGCAGCGGCCCCAACAGAGTAGGGAGTGTTGAAGTAAAGCTTGCTTCCATCGTCTGAAATCAATTCAAATGTGTAGTTGCCGGTTGTAGGTATGGTTATGAAACCTTCCCACAGGAAGCCAAAGTAATCATTAACACCTGCATTTCTCACACTGATGT
>JBBJOD010000532.1:0-3771 GCA_037721715.1 Chitinophagaceae bacterium
GATGAGTAATCGTAGTACCGAGTTGCTCGTATTTTTTCAACTGTGCTTCCAGCACTTCACAGGTAGCAGCTGCATCTGCTTCTGCTCCATGAGCGCCCTGCAGGTCTTTCGCGCAATAAAATTTATAAGCAGCGGTAAGTGTACGCTGCTCCATCATGTGATAAATTTTTTGAACATCCAGCAATCGTCTTCCTTTCATATCGAACTCTATTCCTGCACGCAAAAATTCTTCCATCAACAGCGGGATATCAAAACGGTTGCTGTTGTAACCGGCAAGATCGCAATTATCCAGGAATTGCCTGATCTCATTGGCAACCTGTTTAAATGCAGGAGCATCTTTTAGCATTTCATTGGTTAAACCATGGATGTCAGTTACAACGGCGGGAATTTGTATCTCAGGATTTATAAGCTTGCGTTTAATAGTCCTGGTGCTGTCTACAGAAATGCGAACTATAGCAATTTCTACAATTTTATCGGTTCCCAGGTTCATTCCGGTTGCTTCCAGGTCTATGAATGCCAGTGGCTTCTTTAACTCTAACATGGCAGCAGCAATTCGTAGTACATCGTTATCGATTGAGTATTTAATGATGACCCCTGTTGTTGGTCTTTAACATTGACCCTTGTTCGTTTTTGTTATTATTTACAAATGTAATAATATCTAAGCCATCATAATTGCCGCTGCTCATTAATAATAAATTAGCGTTTGTAAAATCATGGTGTAGCAGCCATTTTGTCAACTCATCCTTCTCATTCAACACCATCAAACCTTCCTTTGCAAATCCGTCAATTACAGCTTGCCTGGGAAGCGCGGGCATTCGTTTTAGTGCTAAAGCGTGTTTTGAATAATATACAGCTGCCCTATCAGCCAGTTCCATTGCGCCCCTGTATTCGTTCATGAACTGAATACTCAAACTGCTGTAGGTGTGCAACTCTAATAGTGCTATGAGTTTTTTTCCGGGAAACTGTTGTTTCATCGCTTCTATCGTTGCTTTTACTTTTGAAGGCGCATGTGCGAAGTCACGGTAAATAGTGAGTGACTCGCTTTGGGCAACCAGTTCTAACCGCCGGGCCGCTCCTCTAAATTGTGCAATGGCCTCCAAAAATTTGTCGGCCTGAACGCCTAACTCTTTGCACACCAGATATGCGGCATTAAGGTTCAGCAGATTGTGATCACCGAACACGTTTAAAGCCGCCTCATGTCCCTCTAACCTAACATGAGTTTGCCCGTTGACAATGTGATGTTCAGGAAGGTAATAAGGTATTTTTTTTACATCACCAGGATGGTTATCCACCAGTTTTTTTAGGATGCTATCCGCCTGGTTATAAATCAATAATCCTCCTGGTTGTATTTTATCTATAAAGATTTGAAATTGTTCGAGGTAATTTTCAAAGGTGGGAAAAACATTAACATGATCCCAGGCGATTCCGGTGATAACCGCAATATGAGGAAATAAAAAATGAAACTTAGGACGCTTTTGTATTGCACTGGCAGGGTATTCATCCCCTTCACATACTATTACAGGTGCGTCTGTAACATTAACAGATTGCTCAAACCCTTGCAGTTTTGCACCAACCAGGTAATCAAAGCGCATTGCCGTTTGCCTCAGCACATGCATAATCATCGATGTAGTGGTTGTTTTACCATGGCTTCCCCCAATTACAACTCTTTTCTTATCCCGGCTTTCTTCGAAGATGTATTCCGGAAACGAATATACCCTGAGACCTAATTGACCCGCCTTTTTCAATTCTTCATTATCTGCACGGGCATGCATACCCAGGATGACGGCATCTATTTCACTGGTAATTTTTTCAGGATACCAACCCTCAGACGGCGGAAGTATTTCATTTCTATCCAGGTTGTCTCTTGCCGGTTGAAAGATTTCATCATCACTCCCGGTTACCCCATAACCTTTTTGCTTTAATGAGATAGCCAACTGATGCATTACACTGCCACCGATGGCTATAAAATGTACCTTCATTACTCAAATAGTTTGATTTGCTAAAAGTATTAAAGGACCATAGATTCACAAAATATATAATTGACTGATGACCCGTCTTGCGTTAGTGAAGAAAAAACTGTAGATTTGCCCTTTCACAATCCTGTTAACAACTTTAGATCTTAAGTCTGCCTGTTTCTGATAAGCCAAATTACCTGCATTCTGGTCAAATTTTAATAAATACTTAGATGAAAGCAAAAATCCTGGTTTATTTACTGTTACTGTCTACATCCTTTGCCCTTTTTTCCTGTTCAACTTCAAAGGGCGGATGTAAAGCTACCCAGGGTTATGTTGGTTATGGCCAACGGTAAACTACTTCAGAAAATCAGTGCAAGCATTGATTGTCATTCAATAATTCTGTTCAATACATTTTTACTCCCCCAATTAACTACCTGGAAAGGAAAGAATTTTAATGCTATCAGTGGTTAACGTTTCAATTATTATTAACTGGAACAGAAAAGAATTATAAATATGAATTGGATCAACATCACATCTTCAGAGCAATTGGAGGAAATAAAGGAGAAGTCTCAGACTGTTCCCCAGGTTATTTTTAAACATTCAACACGGTGCTCCATTAGCAACATGGCTAAAAACCGGTTAGAAAGGAGCGAGCAGCCCTTGAATATTGATTTCTATTACCTGGATCTCATAAAATACAGGAACCTCTCTTCCAAGCTTGCCGAAGATTTTGATGTCTGGCATGAGTCACCGCAAATTCTGGTAATAAAAAACCAGAGGTGTATTTATGATGAAAGTCATTCTGCGATCAGCATGGAAGATATCCTGGAACAAGCGGTCTAAGGTGGAATAAAATAAACTACACGCATTGATAAACGCCATCTGGCCTATTAGCATATAGTATGCCTCGGCGCCGGCACAGCATTTTTTGATGACCAGGCAGTAAGGCCACCTCAGTTTCTTTTATAAAAATTTAGTTCAATATTTGAAACCTGGAAGGGTCTTTCACTTAAGGTAAAGATCCCGGTGTTGTCGCGCTTGAAACAGACTGCTTCACCCTGGATCTCAGACTTGTAAGACAAAAGTTTTGGTAACCTTTTAAAGGTAGATTCTATGGTTTCTCCGTTCTGCGGGTTCCAGTGGTACAATGAAGAATAAGTCTTCACAATCACCTCTCTTGAATCCGGGGACATGGCTGCACTTACCGCCTGTCCGAATTCCAGCTCACCGACTAAAGAAGCCATATTGGGCGCATCTAAGCGCTGTGGATAAGACAGCTTGAATAACCTGGCCTTTGCATCATTCTTTGTAATGATGAAGATATCTCTTGAAACGTCATCCACAAAAACAGCCTCCGCGTTGTGCGAGCCATCGGGATATCGAAACGTTATTTTGTCCCAGGAAAACACGGTGTCAACAGACACTTCCGGCTCGGGAAAACGGTAAATGTAATAATTTTCATATTGTAGGTTGTTGTCTCCTACATCTGCCAGGTAAATATAACGGACGCCGGCCAACGGTCCCCTGGCTAACGCCATATCTTCCCAATCCCGGTTCAGCGCTCCCCAAACAGGTATTTTCTTCCTGAACTTTCCATCGTAACCAATCAGGGTCAGTTCTGGCGGATTACCACTATCCTGTTCCACCCATAAAAACCCCGGGTTAACCCAACTATCCGCTATTCCCGATGCTTCATCTACAAAGCCTGCTACAATGGGAACCGAAACAGGTGTATCAGCAAATAACTGTTTGCTTGCTAATGGCGTTGATTTTTCTTTACAACCAATCAACAACAACCCTCCTAAAAAAGTTATAT
>JBBJOD010000533.1:0-3769 GCA_037721715.1 Chitinophagaceae bacterium
AGTGAATTAGGATGGCAGCCGTACAGTACACGTAAGTTCCTGATAAAATACCAGAATAGAATAGCATTTGGAACCGAGACGCCTTCGAATGCAGAATCATATTGGGTCTATTATTAGAAAAGGTTTATAATAAACAAGCTGTGAAGATTTTTTCAATGAATAAGGTTACGTAATTAATAAAAGAAGTATGAGTGATAACAACTTCCCTCGCAGAGATTTTTTAAAATTTTCAACAGCCGCCATGGGTAGTGTGGCTTTAGCAGGATTGGGCTTACCAACTGAAGCCCTGGCGAAAGCCGCCACTGATAAACCGATACGGCTTGGATTTATTGGTATTGGAGGACGAGGTTCCTACCATCTTGATGCCGCGCTGGGAATAGAAGGGGTAGAAGTGCCCGCGATTTGCGAATTGAAGCCAGAGCGTTTGTACAATGCAAAAAGATGGATAGAAGAATCAGGCAGGCCAACACCAAAGTTATACGACAGGGGCCCAACTGATTTTATACGGCTGTGTGCTGAGGAAAAGCTTGATGCTGTTATCTGTTCGACTTCGTGGGAATGGCACACGCCTATATGCCTTGCTGCTATGAAAAACGGTAAGCATGCTGTTTCTGAAGTTCCTATTGTTCTTACTTTGGAAGAAGCATGGGAGTTAGTGGAAACGTCTGAAAAAACAGGCAAATGGGCTACGTTAGCATTAGAGCAAGCCATGCTTGAATCACAGGATGGGCTTACCATTTTGAACATGGTCCAAAGCGGTTTATTAGGAGAAATACTACAGGCAGAAGGCGGGTATGTACACGACCTGCGTCTTGTAAAGTTTGACCCGGAACGTGAACCCTGGCGGCTAGCGTATGACGTTACACACAATGGCAACCTTTATCCCGACCATCCTATGAATAAGATTATGTCTTATGCAGGCATTAATCATGGAGACAAGTTAGATCACCTCGTTTCAATGAGCTCTAAGAGTGTTATGATTAACCAATATGCTGCTTTAAATTATGGTGCATCTAATCCTTATGCCACTAAGAAAATGGCCCAGGGTGATTGTAATACAACAATGATACATACAGCTAACGGAAAACTAATAACTCTCAATTACGACACGAATACTCCACATCCACGTGAACTATTTAGGATACAAGGTACAAAGGGAGTATATCTTGCGGGAAGTGCCTTAGAAGGTCCTAAAATTTATCTTGAAGGGATGAGCCCTAAAGAACATCAATGGGAACCTGCGGAAAAATACCTGAATGAGTTCCGACATCCTTTGCTTAAAAATTATAATCCTCCTCCAAGGAAGGCTGCAATTCGTGGTCATGGGGGAAGTGGCACTAAACTTCCTTTAACCTGGCATTTGCTTATTAAAGCTTTAAGAGAAAATAAGATGCCCTATTTCGATGTGTATGACTCAGTTACAAGTAGTGTCATTTTCCCTTTATCAAATCAATCTGTTGCCGCCAGGAGCAAAACTATTGATATACCTGATTTCACAAAAGGAAAATGGAAAACCAGGGCAACCATGTCATTTAATAATGTATAAAGAAGGGCTAGCAACCAATTTTTATAACAGCACTATGGATCAATTTCTGTAAAATTTTCAAATGCCTTCATAATTATCCTTGCTAGATTGATAAATAATACAAATGAACCATTTTAAAAAAACTAATTCCTTATGCCTGCTTTCTCTTTTGATTTTCTTTCAAAATTGTGCTGAAAGAAAAAATTTAGCTACAGCAAACGAAAGTGTGGGAATGGCTAAGGAAAGTAAACCTGAATTGTATTACTCCAAAGTTGATTTTCATTCAGTAAAAAAGTTTAATACTCACGTACACATCAACATCTTTGATTCAACTCTTATAAAACAGGCTACTTCTGATAACTTCCGGTTGTTAACAGTAAACGTTGCCTCACCTTCATCACTTCCTATTGATAAACAGCAAGAGGTGGCTCTTCGCCTGGTAAACGCTTTTCCTGAGAATATTTCATATGCTACCACTATTTCTGTTGACAACTTTAATGCACCTGACTGGCAGCAGAAGACACTAGATTATTTAAAAGCCTCTTTTGAAAAGGGCGCTATAGCAGTAAAAGTCTGGAAGAACATAGGAATGGATCTTAAAGATAAGAACGGCAAGTTTGTAATGATTGACAATCCTGCATTTGATCCCATCATTGATTCTATTGAAAAGAATAATATTACTTTGATTGGACATCTTGGAGAGCCCCGAAATGCCTGGTTGCCTGTAGATCAAATGACGGTATCGGGAGATAAAAAATATTTTGCTGCCCACCCCCAATACCACATGTTTCTGCATCCTGAATATCCTTCCTACGAAGACCAGCTAAATGCCCGCGACCGCATGCTTGAAAAACATCCTAACATTAGATTTGTTGGAGCACACCTTGGCAGCCTGGAGTGGAATGTAGATGAACTGGCAAAGCGCCTTGATAAATTCCCTAATATGGCTGTGGACATGGCAGAGCGTATTTCTCATTTTCAATACCAGGCTGTTTCCGATTGGAAGAGAGTTCACGACTTTTTTATCAAGTACCAGGACCGACTTATTTACGCAACTGATGAGGGAGTACGAGTTCAATCAAACCCTGCTGAAGTTAGTAAGCTGGCTCATGAGAACTGGCTTCGGCACTGGACGTTTTTTACCTCCAGTGAAAAGATGAAAGTTCCAAAAGTGGAAAAAGAATTCAGTGGATTAAAGCTGCCAAAGCATGTAGTTGATAAAATATATTTGAAAAATGCAGAGAAGTGGTTCCCTGCAATTACAAAAAGAAACAAAGCTTAACGAGCACCTGTTTTCTTTTAATTAATCAATATGCTGATGATAGGTGGTAGAAAATATTCATTCTTACATTTACTTAGTCTGGTGGTGCTCCTTCTGTCTTGCTCTCATACAAGAAAAGTCGGGTCGCTAACTGATGCGTCGGATACCTCTTATTATGAGGCTGCTGATTTTGCTTCAGTTGAAAAGTTTGATACCCACGTCCATTTAAACACCTACGACAGCCATTATATAGAACAAGCTAAAACAGACAATATCCGGTTCCTTGATATTGTTGATGACAGGCCATTTGGAATACCAATGGCAGAACAGGAGAAAATCGCAATCCAACAAATAAAAGCATTTCCTGGTCGGGTATTTTATGCAACTACTTTCCCAGTTAAAAACTATAGCAGTGACGACTGGCAGCAACAAACTATTGCCAAAATAAAGAATGCAGTTTTGAACGGAGCGATAGCGGTAAAAATCTGGAAGAACATAGGTATGGATTTGAAAGACAGGGATGGAAAGTTTGTAATGATAGATAACCCAAACCTGGATCCGGTATTGGACTACCTGGCAAAAAATAAAATCCCGTTAATAGCCCATCTGGGCGAGCCAAAGGAATGTTGGATGCCTTTAGAGCAAATGGTGTTACATAAGGGCTATTACAGCCAGCACCCCGAATATCATATGTACCTGCATCCTGAATATCCTTCGTATGAAACCCACATGAAAGCAAGAGATCACATGCTCGAAAAACATCCTGATCTTACATTTATAAATGCACACTTAGGCAGCCTGGAGTGGAGTTTGGAGGAACTTTCCGAAAGACTTGACAAATTCCCCAACATGGCTGCAGATCTTGCCAGGATGACCAACTTATACCTTCATTCTAAAAATGACTGGCAAAAAACCCGCGACTTTTTTATTAAATATCAGGACAGGCTTTTATATGCTACAGATGTGCAGGTAGCACAAACAAA
>JBBJOD010000534.1:0-3769 GCA_037721715.1 Chitinophagaceae bacterium
GGAATCAACTCACCTTTTAACTCACCAGAATCTTGTATTAGAATGTATTTCTTTAATATGGAATGTGGACAAAAAAACCCACAAAGCATTGATTTTGTGGGCTTTTTATAAAATATGCATTTCCGCTACGTCGGGGCGACTGGATTCGAACCAGCGACCACCAGACCCCCAGCCTGGTACGCTACCGGACTGCGCTACGCCCCGAAACCAGTGAAAGAATTGTAAAACTAAACCAAAATTTGAATTTTAAAAAATCAAGCGACAACCCTTACCTTCGCTCCACTAAATACCATGAAGGTTTTAATAAAAAAGGCAACGATTATAGACCCTGGCTCTGCTCATCATCTTACTCAACAGGATATCTTAATTGCTGATGGAATCATACAAAACATTCAACCTGCACTCACAGACCAAACAGATACCATTATAGCACTGCTGGACCTGCATGTTTCACCGGGATGGATCGATACCTTTGCCAATTTCTGCGATCCGGGAGAGGAATACAAGGAGACACTTGAATCCGGTGCCCGTGCCGCCGCCGCCGGCGGGTTTACCAGGGTAATGGTAGTTCCAAACACCAGACCGGTAATCGATAACAAGGCCCAGGTAGAATATATCATTCAAAAATCGAAGTCACTGCCGGTTGAGATACTTCCCATTGGCGCTATAACAAAAAACGCAGAAGGCAAAGAACTGGCTGAAATGTATGATATGCAAGACAGTGGCGCTTTGTGCTTTAGCGATGGCCTGAACTCTATTCAATCAGCCGGTATCCTGGTAAAAGCCCTTCAGTATGTAAAACGATTCAATGGCGTCATAATACAATTGCCCGATGATAAAAGCATTGCTCCCCACGGCCTGATGAATGAGGGCATTGTATCCACTCGCCTTGGACTGCCTGGTAAACCCGCTCTCTCCGAAGAATTGGTGGTATGCAGAGACATTCAACTGGCTTCTTATACAGGTTCCCGACTGCATTTTACTGCCATTACTTCTGCCAGGTCGCTGCAGTATATCAAAACCGCAAAGGAAGAGGGCATACAGGTAACCTGCTCAGTAACACCATTCCATTTATTTTTTTGTGACGAAGACCTGGCTGATTATGATACCAATCTTAAAGTAAACCCGCCACTCGCAACGAGGAAGGAGATGATGGCACTTCGTGAAGCTGTTGAAGAAGGGGGGATCGATTGCATTGCTACTCACCATGCCCCCCATGATTACGACAGCAAGGTGGTGGAATTCGAATACGCAAAAATCGGCATGACCGGACTCGAAACCTGTTATTCCATTTTAAAGACAGCGCTTCCCTTTGTATCGGAGGCGCGTTGGATAGAACTTCTTTACCTTAACCCTTCTGCTATTTTCAGATTGAAACAGCAAAATATTCTTGCAAACACACCGGTTAACCTGACACTTTTCCAACCTGGAAGCCTATTTACTTATCATGAACAATCACGTCACTCGAAATCAAAAAATTCACCTTTTATCGGGAAAGAACTGAAAGGCAGGGTTGCCGGAATTATTCGCGGTAATCATTTGTGCATTAATCAAAAACAAGCGTTTTGATATGAAACGAAAAACAATATCTCATTTTATCGCAGGGCTGGTTACCGGAGCTGTTTATATTATCCTGTTTGTAGCCTATTATTACAAAGGCCTTTCTTTCAGTGAAAACACACTGATATTATTCGCCCCGTACTTATTGTCTTTTTTGTTGATCTTCATAGCGGTCATTCTTCATGGAAATTCAAGGAATAACCATGTAACTTTTGGTGAACTATTCAACTACGGTTTTAAAAGTACCGCCATTTTTGTATTGGTGATATCAGCATTTATGTTCTTTTTTCTTAGATATTCCGATTACAAAAAGAAATTAGACATTGAAATGACAAACCGCATAAAAAGTGAAAAAGAACTAACAGGCGACAAAAAAGAACTGGCAATGGAGCTGAAAGGCTCGCTGACAATCATAATAATCGGGGGAGCGATATTTACCAATGTTATCATAGGTACCGTAGCCTCTTTGCTTGCAGCAAGTGTGGCAAGAAAGGATGTGGTTCCGTTACCCGACCGATAATTTAAAATTAATGGAAATTTCAATCGTTATACCGGTCTTTAATGAACAAGAATCGCTGCCTGAACTCACGGCCTGGATTAAATGCGTGATGGATGAAAACCACTTCAGCTATGAAGTAATTTATGTGGATGACGGCAGTACCGATAACACCTGGGAGATCATTGAAGAACTGAAGGCCGATAACCCATGCGTTAAGGGTATCAAATTTCAACGCAATTATGGAAAGTCGGCGGGATTGAGTGTGGCTTTTAAAGCCGCTCAGGGAGAGGTAGTGATCACCATGGACGGTGATATGCAGGATTCACCTAATGAAATACCGTCTCTCCGGAAAATGCTGCTGGAAGAGGGTTACGACCTGGTGAGTGGCTGGAAGAAAAAACGGTACGATAATACATTCACGAAAAATATTCCATCCAAATTTTACAATAGTATCACCCGGAAGATGTCTGGCATTGAACTACACGATTTCAATTGCGGACTGAAGGCGTACAGGAAAAAAGTGGTTAAAAGCATCGAAGTGTATGGTGAAATGCACCGGTATATCCCGGTGATCGCTAAATGGGCAGGCTTTAAAAAAATTGGGGAAAAAGTGGTAGAGCACCGGCCGCGCCACTACGGCATCAGTAAATTTGGCTGGGAACGCTTCATCAATGGCCCTCTCGACCTGGCATCCATCATGTTTGTAGGGAGGTATGGCAAAAGGCCCATGCATTTCTTTGGTCTTTGCGGAACGGTATTCATCCTGTTTGGATCCGCGATAAGCATTTACCTGATTATTTCGCGTTTGATGGACCCGGCTACCGGGCTAAGTAACAGGCCCCCATTTTACCTGGCATTAACGGCCATGATCATTGGAACCCAGCTTTTCATGGTAGGCTTTTTGGGTGAACTGATTTCACGTAACTCACCGGGCAGAAATTACTACCTGATAGAAAAAAAGATAGGCATTGAATAGGCTGAATCAGTATCAAGCCAGTTGTATCTTGTTGTACCTCATATCCAAGTAAATGTCTTCAATCCGAACAGTTGTCATCCTGGGACCTGCACATCCTTTCCGCGGGGGTGGAATAACCACGTTCAACGAACGAATGGCCCGGGAGTTCCAGCATCAGGGATATGAAACGGTGATATATGGTTTTTCGCTTCAATACCCGTCATTTTTGTTCCCTGGAAAAACACAATACTCCGATGAGCTGCCCCCGGCCGACCTGAAAATAATTTCAAAAGTAAATTCCATCAACCCGATCAACTGGTTAATGGTGGGCCTGGAGTTGAAAAAACGGGCGCCCGACCTGCTGGTAGTTCGCTTCTGGCTGCCCTTTATGGGTGCCGCCCTGGGAAGTATTTTAAGAATGGTAAAAGCAAACAAGCATACCAGGGTGGTGGCTATCACAGACAACGTGGTGCCCCACGAGAAGCATCCAGGCGATACCGTCCTTACGAGGTATTTTCTTAAGCCATGTGACGCGTTCATCACCATGAGTGAAAACGTGCTGAAAGACCTGCAGCGTTTTGTTAGCGGAAAACCAACCAGGCAGGTGTTACACCCTCTTTATGATAGCTTCGGCAGTTCCATTTCTAAAAAATCAGCAAGAGAACTGCTCGATATTGTACAAGATGACCGTGTGTTGTTATTTTTTGGGTTCATACGCAAATACAAAGGCCTTGATATGTTGCTGGATGCAATGG
>JBBJOD010000535.1:0-3741 GCA_037721715.1 Chitinophagaceae bacterium
ATCCACGTTTTTACAATAACCTTATTTACAACGACCTGACCTGGCAAAACAGGAAGATACAGATGTATGAGGGTGGTGCTGATTACCAGCCTGCGGCGGCCAGTACTACCCGAACCCGTTACTATTGCAGAAAATTATGGCCTGAAATTTACCGCGGTGGCACTACGCAGACAACTTTGATCAATTTTATATTTTTCCGTTACGGTGAAGTGCTTATTAATTATGCCGAAGCACTTAATGAAGCCGATGGACCGGTAGCGGATGTACATACTTATGTTAACCAGATTCGTCGCCGTGCGAAAATGCCTGATCTTCCTGCAGCTCTTACAAAAGAGCAAATGAGAGCCCGCATTCGCAACGAAAGGGCCGTGGAATTTGCCTTCGAAGAAATGAGATGGTGGGATCTGTTGAGATGGAAGGACGCAGAAACCATCAAAGCAACCGTAAATGCTATGGATGTGGTAAAAACCGCTAACGGCTTTACTTATAAAGTAGTGCCGTTGCCAGCACTTTATCAAAGGGATTTCAATCCAAGAATGTTTATTTATCCCATACCCCGCTCGGAAGTTGACAAAAGCAATGGGATTATGAAGCAGAACCCAGGCTGGTAGGGTAGACCGGTAATCAAGCCCAATTGAAACTGACTAACTAATTGTTGCTATAATTTCTATCTAATGAACTATTTTAAAATTATTATTTTCTTTGTTTGTTCCCTGATGTTGTCTCAGCTTTCAACTCAAGGCCAAGTTGAGAAAGTGGTTACGAACACCTTTTCGGGCCAGGTAACTGACAAAAATAAAGTGCCGCTTGCTGGCGCAAGTATCGAGATACAGGAAAAAAACAACGTACAGATTACGGGCAAGGACGGCAAATTTTCCATTACAACTGATGTTAAAGATATTGCTATTATAAAAAGGAGCGGTTACTTGACAAAACAGCTGGTATTGGATGCATTGTCTGATATGAACGTAGTGCTCGAACTGGCACTTACAGATGCAGGTGAAGAAGACAATGTGGAAATTCCGTTTGGCGTGCGCAAAAAAAGAGAGCTAACGTCCGCTGTCAGTTCCTATCAAACTGCCAACCTGCCCCAGATACCATTAAGTAACCTGATCAATTCACTGGCCGGGCGCATTTCGGGTTTACACATCCAGCAAGCCGACAACAGACCAGGAAACGATAATGCCTTCATATTCGTTCGCGGACGTTCTTCTTATGGAAGTGCGGGTGCCAGGATATTGGTGGATGGTGTTCAGCGCGATTTCCAGGATATGGACCTGAACGAAATAGAAAGCATCACGGTATTAAAGGATGCTGCGGCACTGGCATTTTATGGATTAAGAGCCGGACATGGTGTTATATTGGTGACCACAAAAAGAGGAAGCGCTGTTCGGTCAAGCATAAATTTCGATATCCAGGGTGGTATACAACAGGTGGATCATATTATAAAGCCATTAAACTCTTTTCAATTTGCCAGCTTGTACAATGAAGCCCGGTTAAATGACAGGAATACCATCACGTATGATTCAGCGGCATTGAATGCTTATCAAAATGGTAGCAATCCTTTTAAGTATCCTAACAACAATTTCAGCGACCAATTCCTTAAAAAAACTTCGGCCATTCAACGTTATGTACTTTCTGCTGAAGGAGGAAATAATGCGTTACGCTATTTTATTTTGCTAAGTTATTTTGACCAGGGTGGACTTTTAAAGGGTGCAAAGTCTGACGATTTTAATTCGAATACCGGCTTTAAGCGGTTCAATTTCAGGGGCAATATAGATTTTGATGTAAATCCAAACCTGCTTATCAGCTTATACGCCGGCGGCCGATCAGAAAACAGGCTGAATCCGGGTGATGGTGTAAATGGAGCACCCAACGGTTTTTTAAATACGCTATTCAATACCCCGCCCAATGCTTTCCCCATTCTTAATGAAAACGGAACCTATGGCGGAACCACCGAGTTTAGGAACAACCCGTTGGGTATGATCAGAGACAGGGGATATACAACTGCCATAGATCGCGTATTGTTGACATCGGTGATGGCGAAACAAAAACTTGATTTCTGGCTTCCTGGACTTTCAGCGCATATGAACTTCAGTTATGACGCATCCGGTACTTATTCTGCCGGTTTAAACAGGGACTACGAAATTTACGATTTCAATGTCGCAACTCCGCAATTGTTTCGGACGAAAACGCCCCTGGGTTACCGGAGCGCTGCCTTTACCAATAACAATCGCAGGAACGAGATATGGGCAGGACTTGATTACGACCGCATTTTTGGCAACCATGGTATCAAGGCATCGGTTAGGGGTCAACGTTATGTGAATAATTCACCGGAAAGGCTTGACTTCCGAGGCCAGGGCGTTTCCGGCCGGGTTGATTATGGATTCAGGCAAAAATACTACCTGGGCCTCGTAGCCGGGTTTACAGGGTCAGAGAACTTTCCGCCCGACAGGCGTTATGGATTATTCCCTGCTGTATCTGCAGGATGGGTTGTAACAGAAGAGAAATTTTTAAGAGGCGGGAACCTGTTGAGTTATCTTAAACTGCGTGGTTCTGCCGGATCTGCCGGGAACAGCGAAATCGGGGGTAGCCGGTTTCCATTCGAAAGCTTTTATGCACGTAATACCGGTGGCGGTGGATATGTTTTTGGAACCGGTTTTTCAGGCACTCCTTCAGCCAATGAGAGCAACCTCGGCAATCCTCTTATAACCTGGGAAACGATCAAAACGGTAGATGCAGGCCTGGAGATGAAATTGTTAAAAAATTCGCTGTATATAACAGCAGATTTCTACAAAGCGCGCAGGAGCGGTATTCTTACCGAGGCCGTTATTCCAAGTATACTTGGGCAAAATCTGGGAACGGTTAACGAGGGTGTGGTAGACAGCAAAGGGATGGAGTTTGATTTGGGTTATTCTAAGCAGGTTGGCGATTTCAATGTTTCATTCAACGGTAATCTCCTTGTTTCAAAAGATAAAGTCATCACTCAGAATGGGCAACAAGGATTACCCGATTACCAGAAGTCTACCGGAAAAATTGCCGGTTCATCTTTGATATTCCTCTCGGACGGCTTGTTTAAAGACCAGGCCCAGATAGACGCCAGTCCTACCCAGTCGTTTTTTGGCAGGATTGTTCCGGGAGATGTTAAGTATAAGGATATTGGAAGTATATCAGGTAAACCAGATAACCTGATCGATAATTTCGACAGGGTTAGGGTTAACAAAAGGGATTTTCCCAATGTTTATTATGGGTTTGGTAACACATTTACCTATAAGGTCATCGACTTCTCTACGCAATGGCAGGGTATCAAGGGCAGAACGGTAGACATCCAGGGGCTTGTCAACAGTGGTCCATTTCAGTTTAACCAGGAATCATTAGGAAGATGGACACCGCAAACAGCGGCTACTGCCAAATATCCGCGCGTTGGCCTGGTAGACCGTGGAAATAATACAGCCGGATCTGATTTCTGGAGACGATCAGGTGATTTTTTAAGATTGAAATATGTGGAATTAGGTGTTTCGCTGCCACCCACTTTTTTGAAAAAATATAACATCAAAAAAACAAGATTTTATGTTGGAGGTTTTAACCTGCTGACATTTACAAAGCTTGATTTGGACGTGGATCCAGAAATTCCTGGTGCCGGCAGGGGAGACCAATACCCCTACTTAAAGACATTTAGTTTCGGCTTACGTACAACATTTTGATGTACTATCACAGGGTAGCATATGGTTCGGGTATAAA
>JBBJOD010000062.1:0-13746 GCA_037721715.1 Chitinophagaceae bacterium
CCACTATGCATACTTGCACCAGTTGTATCTGTACTCATCGTGGAGCCAGAGGTCCCACTCTCAGAACCCATAGAACTACCACTTCCCATTGAAGTTGAATCGCTACTACTGTCTGTAGTATCACTTGATGTGTCGCCGCAAGAGGCCACTGCGAAAGTCAGGAACGCTAAAAATAAGATACTCTTCATAATTATAGTTTTTTTATTAAACAAGTTTAAGAATTGTTTTAAAGCTAATTCAACTATTTTGCCATCGAAAGTTTTAAAAACTCTTTAAAGCGACGATAGTCCCTAAGATATTTTTAAATTATTGATTTTGAACTATTTATAAATGAAAATCTTTTTTATTTCGCCTTAATGATATGCACTTGTTGAACGGTTTCTACAGATTGGGAAAACAAATAGGAGGCATACTTTTCCTCATGTTCCACAACTATATCAGATAGCAGTTGGTAGCTATTAACTTTAAACAAATGCGTAAAAAAAAAGCCGCTAAACAGCGGCTTTTTTTTTAGCCTTTTAAAGTTCTATTTTGGCAAACTGTCTTTCTTAGTAGTTGTGGTGTCCCTAGTGGTTCCAGTTGTCGTAGAATCAGTTCCGGTAGTTCCGGTAGTTCCTGTTCCACTTGTTCCAGTTGTTGTAGAACCTGCCCCCATTGTACCACTTTGGTTAGTGTCATCAGTTGTACCAGTTGCTGGTTGCGGTGTTTCACAAGATGCGATGCCAATCACTAACATTGCAACGAAAAGAATGCTTTTCATAAGTTATTTTTTTAATGAGTGAAATATGTTTTATTATTCTAATCTCTACATAATCAAGTTTCTTGCCATTACCGAAAAAAACCATAATTATTTTAGTAAATAGAAATATATTTTTAGATAAGTGGTTAAATATAGTCAGAAAGTAAAGGCCTATACATACTCTCAATGCGCTAATCGGCGGTTTTTGATTTTTAATGGGTTGATTAATAATGCATTATAAAAAACCGTCGGGCGCAGGTTAATAAATAGTGTTGGGGTACGTATTAACTATTGTTGTTAAGAATCTTTACAAGTCTCTAGCGATCAGTTAATAATGATAGCCCTCATAGTGCTTGATGACTAATTTGCTGCGGCTCGCGCTATTTTATGGGCATGTTTCTTCATTGCTTACTTTTGCACCATGCAGAAAAAGCAATTGGTGTTGCAAAAAGTGTTGGTAGAAGACTACGCAGCCGAAGGTAAATCACTTAGCAAGCTGGATGGAAAAGTTATGTTTATAGAAGGAGCCGTACCAGGTGACATAATAGATCTGCAAATAATAAAAAGTAAAAAAGACTGGGCAGAAGGCAGGCCGGTTCGTTTCCATGAATTTTCGAAAGACAGGGTTGAGCCTTTTTGCGAACATTTTGGAGTATGTGGAGGTTGCAAATGGCAAATGCTGCCTTACAATAAGCAATTACATTACAAAGAGAATGAAGTAGCGCAACAATTGCGCAGGATCGGAAAGGTAACGCTGCCCGTGATAGCCCCTATTTTAGGCGCTAATCAAACAAGGCGGTATCGCAACAAACTAGACTTTACATTTAGCAACCGCCGATACCTGCTCTCACATGAAATTGACAGGAACACTGTTATTGCCCAGGAAAACGCATTAGGGTTTCATGTACCTAGAATATTCGACAAAGTGGTTGACATAAACACCTGTCATCTAATGGAAGAGCCTACAAATATTATTAAAAATACCATCAGGGACTTCGCCAGTTTACAAGGCTATAGTTATTACGATGTAAAAAAACACCAGGGATGGTTACGCAACCTTATATTGCGTGTTTGCCAAACGGGTGAGGTGATGGTAAATGTGTGTTTCAGTTATGAGGATGCTCTTGAGCGCCAAAAGTTATTTGACCATTTACTATTGCAGGTTCCTTCAATAACCAGCTTATTATATACGATTAACCCAAAGTGGAACGATAGTATCAATGACTTGCATCCGCAGGTGTATTCAGGTAACGGTTATATCACAGAAAGGCTGGAAGATTTCATCTTCAGGATAGGTCCCAAATCGTTTTTTCAAACAAACACATTCCAGGGGGAATTGTTATACAAGGTAACAAGGGAGTTTGCGGAGCTCACCGGGGAGCAAATAGTGTATGACCTCTATTGCGGCACGGGAAGTATCGGCATATTTTTGAGCCGGCACGCCAAAAAAATAATTGGGGTAGATGTAATTGACGAAGCAATCAGGGATGCCAGGGAAAATGCAAATTTGAACGGAGTAGCTCATGCCCAATTTTATTCCGGTGATGTGATTGATGTTTGCAATGATCAATTTTTTCAACAACATGGGCACCCGGATGTTATAATTACAGACCCTCCCAGATCAGGCATGCATGAAAAATTGCTCAATAAGATCAATGAAATGGAAGCTCAAACAGTGGTGTATGTGAGTTGTAACCCGGCAACCCAGGCACGAGACCTGAACATGCTTGATGAAAAATATTGTATTACCAGGGTGCAGCCGATTGATATGTTTCCTCATACACATCATATCGAAAACGTAGTTCAATTAAAGAAACGACAATAGGTTTTGTACTATTGTGTTAAATAACTGCGTTATAAAGGGCGTTTGCCCCATTTAGTTGTATAACCAGCAACAACATTCACTAATAACTAAATCAGAGATCAAAAAAACAGAAATGGCACAATTCAGAAGTTCGGAATCTTTAACCCCTGTAGTTAGGAATTTATTGATAGCAAACGGCCTTGTTTTTATTGCACAGTCTGTATTTGAACAGCAAGGCATGTATCTTGAATTATGGGGCGCCTTATGGCCCATACAATCCGGTAATTTCAAGATTTGGCAGCTAATTACCCATATGTTTATGCATGGTGGAATATTACATATTTTCTTCAATATGTTTGGATTAATCATGTTTGGAAAAATTCTGGAGAATTTCTGGGGAGCCAAACGTTTTTTTCAGTTTTATTTGATTTGCGGTATAGTTGCAGGAATAGCCCATTTATTACTTTCCGGCAGCGAAGGATATGCAATAGGGGCATCAGGAGCAGTTATGGGAATTCTTGCGGGGTTTGCTTATTTATTTCCCAATACCCCCTTGTTCCTGTTCTTGATACCAATACCAATAAAAGCCAAATGGTTAATTCCAGGATTAATGGCACTTGACGTGTTTGGGGCTGTATCATCTCAACCCAGCAACATTGCACATTGGGCACATCTGGGCGGAGCGGCAGCGGGTCTGCTTTTGGTCATTATCTGGAATAAAAGTAACCGTAAGACCTTTTATTAAAGCCTTTTGCACATAATAATTATGAAACATAATTGTTGCACTTAGAATGCGGGTTTATGATCGTTTTTTGTAAATTAGTGCACAAAACTGCTCAATATCAGTTGTATGAATGTAAGGGAAGAAAAAAGCCGTAACAAAATTTCTCTTGGTCAGGATGGCAACGCCCTGATCAACCTGATTATCCTCAATGCGATCGTGTTCGTGTTATTAAAATTCATTTACGTCGTTTACCTGATTTCAAATCTGAATATAAATGCCTACTATAGCAATATATTCAACTGGTTTGCCCTGCCGGCCGATATTACCAGGCTAAGTTCAAGACCATGGACAATGCTGACGTATATGTTCACCCATGACAAATTGTTGCATTTCCTGGGCAACATGTTTTTCTTATGGTCTTTCGGATACATCTTGCAAGATCTTACCGGCAACCGCAAACTGGTACCAATATATATTTATGGCGGATTGGCCGGGGCTTTTTTTTATGTGATCTCCTTTTACCTGTTCCCGCATCTTCAGCCTTCTGTTTCTTCTGCGTTATTAATAGGGTCCAATGTATCCATAATGTCTTTGGCCGTAGCTACTACTACTGTTTCTTATGACTACCGGATTTTTCCTATGATCAATGGGGGCATTTCATTATGGATACTCACTGCTGTATATATCATTATTGATTTAGCAAGCATTCCCGTCGGCGACCTTACGAGGTACGTTGCTCATTTGTCGGGCGCTGGAATGGGGTTCCTTATTATATACCAGCTAAGGAAAGGCAATGACTGGTGTGAATGGATGAATAACTTTTTTGACTGGGTAGATAACTTGTTTAACCCCAACAAAAAAATAAAGAATAAACCTGCTAAGGAAGAATTTTTCTATAAAGTAAAAGATTCACAACCCTACAAAAGAACGCCTAACGTCACCCAAAAGCGGGTGGATGAGATTTTAGATAAGATCAACCAAAAGGGTTTTCATTTTTTAACGGACGAAGAAAAAGATGTTTTGAAAAGAGCAGCTAAGGGGGATGATTTGTAATTTTAAAACATGGCGCTACAGTTCCGGAAGTTAACCAAGCGGTTTTTCATCCTCCTAAATATAATAACGGTATTCATCTTCCTGGTAGCCTGCCTTGCTGCTTACTGCAATCCTTTTACTTACTGGTGGGTGGCATTACTCGGCGTTGGATTTATCTTCATCACCTTTGCGGTTTTCGCCTTTTTTATTTTCTGGCTATTGTTTCGTTCGAGGTGGGCTTTTTTTTCCCTGGCTGCGCTACTGGCTGGATGGTTCCAGATTCATGCGCTTTTTGGGTTTAACCTTTTTGCTTCCTTTGAAAAAAACAAACCTGCAGACTCTTTCAGGGTGTTAACCTGGAACGTTTCCCGATGGGACGAAATGAACAAGCAGTCAAAAAGCGGGGTCAGTAACAGGATGAAAATGTTCGAGTTCATTAAAAAACAGGATGCCGATATCATCTGTGTGCAGGAATTTTTTGAGTCAAGGAGAACCGACCTCTTTGACGTAAATATTCCATACATCACCGAACAACTTCATTACCCGTATTATTATTTTGCCAGGGATCATGTACCGGTTAATGGTGTGTACGAACACGGTGTGGCTCTTTTTTCACGTTACCCAATTACCGACACGTTCAGGCTTCGGTACCCGGGGCCAGATTCACTGAAAGGAAAAGAGAGTTTAATTAGGGCCACCATCGATATCAACGGCAAAAAGATTAATGTTTTCACCACCCACCTTCAATCTTTTCTTTTCTCAGGAAGCGAATACCGAGGACTGAAGAATATCAAAAAAGCCGAAGACAAGGACAGCATTCTCCGTGCAAGCAAAGGTATCATGTCTAAATTCAGGAGGTCTTACGCATTGAGAAGCCTCCAGGCCGACCTGGTGAAGGAGGAGTTGAACAAGAGCATTTACCCGGAAATTATCTGTGGTGATTTCAACGATGTACCAAATTCCTATACCTACTTCACGATCAGGGGTGAACGGCAGGATGCCTTCATCAGTAAAAACTTTGGACTTGGAAGAACTTTCATTTTCATTTCGCCCACCTTACGGATCGATTATATCCTTGCCAATAAGCACTTTGAAATTCTTCAATATAAAAAAACCAAGCTTCCTTACTCTGACCATTTTCCATTAATAGCGGATTTTAAGTTACCTGAATAGCGGTCGGCTATCAGCTATTAGCTTTCAAATTAGCAGCATCTTGCGGAAAGAAATAAATTTTAGTAATATAGTCATACGATGAACTGGTTGTGGCTTAGGTCCACACCAACATCTCGTTCAATACCCTAATGGAAGCCAGCGTGGCGTCTGGCATAGCCGAGAAACCCGAGTCCCGATGAGCTGATATCCTAAAGTTGACCGCTGTTAGCTGAAAGCTGAAAGCTTCCTATATTTGAACCCGCACTTAATCGAAGCACATGACCGAACTTAAAATTTATAATTCTTATACAAGGCAGAAAGAAATTTTCACTCCTTTTACTCCCGGGCATGTAGGAATGTATGTTTGTGGACCTACAGTAAGCGGGGAAAGTCATTTAGGTCATGCACGGGGATTTATCTCCTTCGATTTCATTTATCGGTACCTTCTTCACATTGGCTACAAGGTAAGATATGTGAGAAATATCACCGATGCTGGTCATTTTGAAGAAGAAGGCAGGGCTGCAGAAGACAAGATTTCCAAGAAAGCAATCTTAGAAAAGCTTGAGCCGATGGAACTGGTACAGAAATATACCAACCTTTTTCATTGGGCCATGAAGCGGTTCAATAACCTGGAACCCAGTATTGAACCAACCGCAACAGGACATATAGTTGAACAGATAAATATGATCCATATCATCCTTGCAAAAGGATTCGCCTATGAAGTAAACGGATCTGTATACTTTGACGTGAAGAAATATGCGGAACAATTTCCTTACGGCAAATTAAGCGGTAGAATAATGGATGACCTGCTAGAAACAACCAGGGAACTGGATGGCCAGGAAGATAAAAAGAACAGCCAGGATTTCGCTTTATGGAAAGCTGCTCCGCCCGAACACATTATGCGGTGGCAGAGCCCTTGGGGTGAAGGCTTCCCCGGATGGCATATTGAATGCTCTGCGATGGCTACCAAATACCTCGGTAAGCAGTTCGATATTCATGGCGGCGGCATGGACTTGCAATTTCCGCATCATGAAAGTGAGATTGCCCAAAGCAATATCTGTAACCAGGCAATGCCGGTACGCTACTGGTTGCATAACAATATGATTACGATCAATGGCAAGAAGATGGGCAAAAGCTATAACAACCAGATAAGCCTAACGGAAATGTTCAGTGGCAGCCATCCTGTTTTGAAGCAGGCTTTCTCGCCTATGACCATTCGCTTTTTTATTTTGCAGACTCATTACAGAAGCACACTGGATTTTAGTAATGACGCATTGCAGGCTGCAGAAAAAGGTTTGAAACGCTTGTGGGACGCCTATGAGATACTGCAGTCCCTGGAAATGAACTTTGACCCCCTTCATACAGATAGGGAGTTAAATGAGAAGATCAATCGCTACCTGTCACAACTGGATGAGTTTATGAGTGATGACTTCAACACTGCCAAGGTGCTTGCTAACCTCTTTGAAATGGTGCCCATCATTAATTCTTTAAAAGACAAGCGTATTGTTTCCGGGGCAATCAGCGCCGAAACATTCGGTTCTATGCAGCGGTACTTTAAAGATTTCATGGAAAATATTCTTGGTTTGTGCGGGGAAGATCAACACAGCGATGGTAAACTGGATGGGGTAATGAACCTGCTTATCGATATGCGCAAAGAAGCTAAATCTAAAAAGGATTATGCTACTTCCGATAAGATCCGTGTTCATTTGCAAAAGTTGGGAATTCTACTGCAGGATGAAAAAGATGGTAGTATGAGTTATACTTATAACTGACTTGTTACACGTGCTTAGTAATATCAGCTTTAAGAAGTGAAATATATTCTATGCTACCTATTTATATCTCGCATCTCGTAAAAGATAAAAAATTACTTACCATTGTCGGTGACCAGGAGCCGGTTCAACTGGTTAAAAGGAGTCAGGTTTACCTTCACTTATGCAGCTCAATCATGAGCCAGCAGTTGTCTACAAAAGTTGCGGAGGTAATCTATAAACGATTCCTCCACTTATATGAAGGGGGAGCACCCACAGCCGAACAAATAGTACAAACACCGTTTGCTACCTTAAGGGCCATCGGGCTTTCTACTGCAAAAACCAATTATATTCAGCATGTGGCGCGGTTCGACATAGAACAGGGTATGAACCACGAAAAGCTGGAGAAAATGACCGATGAGGAAATCATAGAATATCTCACGCAAATCAAGGGAGTGGGAAGGTGGACGGTTGAGATGTTACTGATGTTTACCCTTGCCCGGGAGGATGTGTTTGCTATCGACGACCTGGGAATACAGAACGCAATGATCCATCTTTACGGACTTGACCGGGCCGATAAGAAAAAATTTAGGGAGCACTTGTTGCGCATTTCCAAAAGATGGAAACCATACCGTACTTATGCCTGTATACATTTATGGCGATGGAAAGACAACCGTCCGGTATCAGAACGTGTAAAAACTAAAAAATTCAAGAAAGAGGTATAAAGTTGCAGGCTTTAGGCAACTCCCAGTACTACCACCATTTTAATACCGGCATAGTTTTTAGACTTATAAGTTATTGGTAATTTAAAAATTTACTTATGAAAAAGTTTTTCCTAGCATCAATACTAGTAATAACCACTCTCATCTTGTTTAATGTACGGGCAAGTTATGGCAACGGTTCACACCAAGCCGTTAGTTATTCCGCTAAAAAAGACCTACAGGCTTCAATATTCCAAGACACCACTCACAAAAAGGCAGTACCTACAAAAAAGGCGGAAGTAGATAGAACAAAAGGAGAAAGTGGGCAGGGACAGGGAAAAGGTACAGATACTATTCCTGTTGGAACCGGCTCAGGCAAACAGGCACAGGATTCTGTTTTGAACAAAGGCACACAGAACAAGAACGAACAAAACAGTGACGACCGGGGCGAAGGAACTCATAAAAATAACCGGGCAGGTAGCACTAAGAGAGGAGTAGATACTTTGAGGCAGTAAAACGACCGGTTCTATATTATTGTCTTTTTAAGATAGGGTGGTTGCGGCCGTTAATCAGGTTGTCAACCACTTCAAAGCCGTTTAAACTGGCAAATAAGCTGGTGATGGTTTTAAAACCATAGCTCCTGCAGTCAAAACTGGGATCAAGCTTCCGAAGGTTAAGCCCCAACGTTGAAATATTTACCTCATTGCTTTCATTGGTAGACATATCAAAGGCTTTATTAATCAGGTTCATATTTAGTGCTGGCTTACTGGCAGCCTTTTGCAATTTTTTCTTGTCCGGCTTCTCAGGTCTCATGGCCAGCACTTCTGATACCTCGAGATTTTCAACATAAGTGAAAATTTCGCAGGACTTTACGAAAGCATTGGGCGTTTTCTTCTCACCAATTCCCATTACAAATATGCCTTCTTCCCTGATTCTTTTTGCCAGGCCTGTGTAATCGCTGTCACTGGAAACAATGCAAAAACCATCCACCAGGCTATCGTGGAGAATATCCATAGCGTCTATGATCAGGGCACTGTCTGTAGAATTTTTACCAGTTGTGTATGAAAACTTCTGGATAGGATTAAAGGCGATTTCATTCAAGATGCTTTTCCAGGTGTTCATTTGTGGCGTCGTCCAGTCGCCATAAACGCGACGAATAGTGACCTTCCCATATTTGGAGGCTTCCTCCAAAATCAAATTAAGCAGTCTTGGAGCAGCATTATCTCCATCAACCAATAAGGCTATCTTATTCATTTTATTCATACTATCAGGTTAGCAAATCGTACGTTATTTTGATACCATCTGCAGCAACAGGAACCTGATTGAATTAACCAGGCGCCGGGGTCTCCAACACTACATTCCACCAATTATTTTGCCGCTGCTTTAATCAATTTTAGTTCATTAACCAAGTTGGTAGCACCGCCCAGTTTGTCGATGCACCAGAGCACATATCGTATATCAACGCATATCGTTCTGTTAAGGTCCTTGTCAAAAGAAAGTTTATGGCTAAGCGCCTCGTAATTACCATCAAAGGCGAGACCGATTAATTCACCATTGGCATTGATAACAGGAGAACCTGAATTGCCCCCGGTGATATCATTGGTTGTTATGAAAGATACCACCAGGTCGTTTCGCTGTTTGTCAAGGTATTGTCCGAAGTCTTTTTTTGATGAGAGATCCAGCAGCCGGGAAGGCAAATCGAATTCATAATCACCCGGCACATATTTTTCCAGGGCACCTTTTATGGTACATACATAATCATACTTTACGCCGTCCCGGGGTTGGTAGCTCTTCACCACCCCATAACTCAACCGCATAGTAAAGGTAGCGTCCGGGTACATCACCTTGTTGGGATTCATTTGCATAATTCCCTTCAGGTAAAGCCTTCCCAGGTCATTATTCTGGTTAGTGAACTGCTGAAAGAAGGGAATAAACTTACTGGTATAATTTTTAAAAGATGCACTGGCATAAGAAAACGCCATGTCGTTTTGCAAAGTAATTGGGTTAGGTGTTGCCATGAAGGCGTTCCACTTAGCATCGTCGAAGATCATACTTGTCTTAAAAACTTCGGCTGCCCATTTTTTATAGGTTGCTTCGTCTTTCAAATCGCCATAACTTCCCTTGATGCTTTCATAGAGTCCGATAGGGTGCTGGTTTTTATCAATATCGGTGTAAAACATCCGCGCAGTAGCTGCGAATATCTTTTCGTCTGATATCTTATTTTCGGTTACCAGGAAAGATTTGCGGCGGTTATTTGCGTCTTCAAGGGCCGCTTTGGCAAGTTCCGGTTTCACACCTGTACTAACCAGGAGCCGCTCCAGTTGTACCAGCGATGCTGCGAATGCAACTAAAGGAGACCCTGTTACGCCTTCGTTGATGTAAGTGCGAAGTTTGGCGTAAGGCCGCCAGGCATCGTAGGCTTTCTTCCAATCCGCGAAAATGTTTTCGAATGCAGGTTTCCCTTTGGCCCATTGCTGGAATGCCTGCTCATCCTGTTGTTTCTTTTCGAAGATTTTATATTTGAGGAGCTGCTTGGTTTCTCCATCATAAAACTTCCAGTAATTTGCTACGCTGGCATAGTTGGAAGCCAGTTGTAATTTCACCGCCGGGTCTTTCTTCATCTCTTCAAACATCGATTTTAAACGAACATCGCGGAGGTTCACCAGGGATGGATTGCTGATCTCTGTGGCCAGTTTTACACCAAAAGAACTTTCGTAGCGGTTTGTACTGCCAGGGTAACCGTAGATCATTGCAAAATCACCGTCTCTCACACCTTTGAGGGAAACGGGAAGAAAGTATTTGGGTTTTAAAGGAACATTTTCTGTGCTGTAATCTGCCGGTTTACCGTCTTTTGTACCATACACCCTGAAAACAGAAAAATCCCCGGTATGACGGGGCCATTCCCAATTGTCGGTGTCGCCTCCAAACTTACCAATACTTTCAGGGGGAGCACCTACCAGCCGGATATCCTTATAACGCTGGTAGATGAAAACCAGGAACTGGTTTCCTTTAAATAGCGTGCTTACTCTTGCCTCGATACTTTGCGAGGTATCAGCGTATTGCTGGTTGATCTCCGTAATAATTTCTGATTGTTTCCGGGCTCTTTCTGCGCCGCTCAGGGTGCCCAGTGCGGAATCTATTTGTCTGGTAACATCTTCCATCTTTAGAAGAAATTGAACCGTTAAAGTCCTGGAAGGGATCTCTTCGCTTTTTTTCAAAGCGTAAAAGCCATTTTGCAGGTAATTATGCTCCACTGAACTGGCACTTGTAATGGCATCATACCCGCAATGATGGTTGGTAAATATTAACCCTTCATTACTTACTATTTCACCGGTGCAACCGCCTCCGAAAATGATGATAGCATCCTTGATAGAGGCCTTGTTCATGCTATATAATTGTTCCTTTGAAACCTTCAAGCCCTTTTTTACCATATCGTTATATACCTGCTGGCCCAGTAACATGGGTAGCCACATTCCTTCGTCGGCAACACAGCGAAACATGGTTAATGAACACAGCGCTGTAATAAAAAATATTTTGGTTACATATTTTGACGGCATATGATGATACTTGCCAGATGTCTTTTTACCGCGATCATTCATTAACAAAATGGCTACACTCATGATAATTTTTTGAAACAACAAACCTACTGTGAAATTTTGACTTTGTTCGAGGATGGGCGTATATCTTTGATGGAATACCATCCGAAGGAAATCCAGGATAGAGGATGTCTTTGAAATTGCAGGTTCCTGGTATTGTAACAGGCTCCGACAATCATTCTTATACCAGCACCTTGCCAGCCGGAAATTTTATCCTATATTTCGCATTGAACATCTTTTCCGATGCCTGGCTGGTAAGCGGTATTTGCTGTGAAAAGAGTTGTTCATCTACCGGGTAACTTGAACTACTTACATAAACTAATAGATTGCCGTATGAAAAGAACAGGTTTGCTGATTGCTATCGTTTTGCTTTTTTGGGTAAACTCCGCAGAAGCGCAATTGCCCGCTCTTACGAAGGTTGAAATTAAGAACGGATGGATACTGCTTTTTGATGGAAAAACATTTGAAGGCTGGCAAAAACCGAATGGTGAACCCTTTACTGGTAAGGGCTGGAAAATTGAAAATGGTGTATTGAATGCCGCCCAGGATCATGGTGGTGATCTAGTTACTAAAAAAGACTTTGCTGACTTTGAACTTTCTGTTGATTTTAAGCTGGAAAAAGGCACCAACAGTGGAATAAAATACTCCTTGGTTAAAAACACTTCTTTGGGTTGCGAATACCAGATTATTGATGATGCCAATCATGTTGATGCAAAACTGGGAAAGAATGGCAATCGTACCCTTGCATCATTGTATGACCTAATACCATCCAATTCAAATAAAAAGGCAAAGCCTTTGGGAGAGTGGAATAACATACGCATTATTTCCAAAGGAAAGCATGTAGAGCATTGGCTCAATGGCAGCAAAGTGTTAGAGTTTGAGCGCGGCAGTAGCCAGTTTAAAGACAAAATAGCTGAAAGTAAATTTAAAAATGAAAAAGGTTTTGCTGAAGCAGCACGGTCGCCGATTTTATTGCAGGAACATGGAGATGTTATTTACTTCAGGAATATCAAAATAAGGAATTTGTAATCCACCCTCTAAAATTTGTAACAATGGACAATACAAGGAGAGATTTTATCAGGAACACCGGCGCATTCATTGCACTTGGCGCTATGGGCTTTTCTGCAAAGAGTTATGGCCGTATTGTGGGAGCCAACGATCGGATTACGATAGGAATAATGGGAACCAATGGCCGCGGTTCCGGAATGGCAGCCAACTTCGCCAGGCAGAAGAATACTGAAGTGATCTACATATGTGATGTTGAAGAAAAAGCGCTTGCAAAAGGTATCAATGCCGTAAAGAAAGCAGTTAATAAAGAACCTAAGGGGGTTAAGGATTTCCGTACCATACTTACCGATAAAGACCTGGATGCCATGTACCTGGCGCCGCCGGATCATTGGCACGCACCTGCAACGATTTTAAGCTGTACAGCCGGAAAACATGTCTACGTGGAGAAACCACTCTGCCACAATCCACACGAAGGTGAGCTGGCAGTAGCTGCTGCAAGAAAGTATAAAAGGGTAGTACAGATGGGAAGTCAGCGGCGGTCGTGGCCGGTTCTAACGCAGGGTATTCATGAGTTACACAACGGGGTGATTGGCAAAGTGCACATGGCCAAAACCTGGTACACCAATAACCGCGCAACCATCGGGATTGGGCAAGAGGTTCCCGTGCCCTCAAACCCGGATTTTGAACTCTGGCAGGGACCCGCACCACGTCGTCCCTATAAAGACAACCTGGTTCACTACGAATGGCACTGGCGCTGGCACTGGGGAACAGGGGAAGCGCTGAATAATGGTACCCACGAAATTGATGTGGCCCGTTGGGGTTTGCAAGCTGACTATCCAACCAAAGTTTGTTCGGTAGGAGGACGTTACCGTTTTAAAGACGACTGGGAAACACCGGATACCCAGATAATAACATTCGAATGTGCAGGAGCATCGGTCATCTGGGAGGGACGCAGTTGTAACAGCGTGCGGGTGGAAGGTGAAGACAGGGGTATCATATTTTATGGTGAGAATGGCTCGCTGTCTACCGGTGGCGATAGTTATACCATCAGGGACCAGAAAGATAAAATTGTAAAAGAAATCAAGTCTTCCGAAAAGATCGACGGCCGTGATCCTTCTAGCCCTAGTGCCAACCTTGACGGTGTACATATTGATAATTTCCTTAAGTGTATAAGAGAAGGGGGTGTTCCAACAGCCGATGTAGAAATTGGTCGGAAAAGCACACTCTGGATGCAGTTGGGTA
>JBBJOD010000536.1:0-3721 GCA_037721715.1 Chitinophagaceae bacterium
GGGATATTATTTATTTATTGATGAATGAATGAGTCAAACAGCATGAAGCACAACGTGCCGGGTATTACCGAAGGTGGCCTAAAGTTATTTAAAATATCAGGGTAATACGCCGCTTTCGGTAATACCATGTTAACCAACGTTGATGCTGCTGGTCGGAGTTCAAGCAGTTGTGTAAGTAAAAATAATTTCTTCAATGGCCAATTGACGAAGTTATTTTTCCTGGTCAGTTTCGACCACTTCATCTTGCCCATCTTTATGCTGCCATGGGGTTGACTACAGGTTAAATCACCCTTTATTTATAAGATTAATAAGGTACTTTAAAATTTAAATTTGCAGAAAATAGAGGCTCATCCGGAACTATCTTTTTCTTACGCACGCGTATTTTTCTCTGTAAGTATGCCAGTAGGCTTCCCTTCGGCGTCCGAACTGAACACAACTGCGTTCATTCACACAGGGTGACTCCCAGCAGCGTCAATGTTGTGTTAACGTTGTAGCATTTAGGAACTTGGGGCATTTATACTCTTCCACCGATTAACGAATGCTGATTATTGACCACTGTAGATCGTAATTTAACTGCTCATTATTGTTACCACTGCCCGATGATATGTTCAACACTGACCACGTCGCCATCAATCCCAAGGTACAGAACGCCATTGAAAGACAAAGACCCGATGTTACCAAGTACCCGCATGTGGTGGGATAAATAGTTTACTTTGCGCATCCAGTAATCGAAACATAAAAGGCGTCACTTATATTTTTTTTATGATAACCAGCAATCATTTTATAATTGTTCTTGTTTCAATAATCTCGTTAACGCTATCTGGCTGCAGGGGCGCTCAAATCAAACGACACGGGGATATTAGCGTAAAGGCCGCTCACCACAGCAGCTACGATGACAGCTCGCTGAGCCGTAATGTTCTGCCATTGCTCATGCCTTACAACAGGATCATCGATCCGGCAGGCCAGGTAATCGCCTTTGGTGATCCCGGTTCCGAAAACCACAGCCTTGATGTTGCGGCAGTACCGGGAACTACTATCGCAGCAGTAGAAGACAGGTACGGGATCGTTATGATCGACACGGAAAAAAATCAAACCATAGCCCGCTGGACGTATGGCAGTGATTCCCTGTATAAGGGATTGATGAGTACGTATTCAGGTATACTCGTCAGGAGGTCATCTAACGATATGCAGATTTTCTGGAGCGCCGCCAGCAAAACTTCGCAAAGGTCTTATGTTCTGCAGGCCGGGTGGGATGGAAAAGCGCTAAAGATTACAAATAGTTTTGAATTCAAGCCCGAAGCTCCTTCTCCGCTTGCATTACCGAACGAAATTGCGATCGTTACTGAAGGTGCAAAAGAGTTTCTGTATGTGGTGTTGAATGGCAATAATAAGTTGGTGAAACTTGATATGTCGACCAAAGAGCAAATATACCAAACACAAACGGGCGTAGCTCCTTACGGATTGGCTATTGCAGACAATAAAATCTTTATTACTAACTGGGGAGGACCTTTACCCACGGATACCATCAATAAGGAAACAGCAGGTGTTCCTTACGGTCAGGCATACATTAATCCGAGAACCGGTGCTACCTCTATGGGATCTGTCTTAGTAATAGACGGCTTAACCGGTAATGTGCTGAAGGAAATTGCCGTAGGCCTGCATCCGAATGATATTGTTATGAGCCCGGATAAAAAGTTTGTATATGTTGCCAATGGGAACAGTGATGAAATTTCGGTGATTGATTGCAACAGCTTACTCGTCACTGAAAGCATTTCTGTCAGGTTAAACACTCCGGGAGATGGCGAGTTGGGCGATACACCGAATGCGCTGGAGACTTCCGCAGACGGTAAAACCTTGTACGTGGCCAATGGCCTTGACAATGCGATCGCAGTGATTACATTGGGAGACAAATCCTCTGCAGGCGGCAACGGCAGGAGTACATTGGATGGTTTCATTCCAACAGAAGCCTATCCTGGAGGAATAGAACTGATCGGAAGCAAATTACTGGTCACCAATATCGAAGGAGAAGGCTCCCGGACCAATAGCATAGACATGATAAAACCGGGCGTACAATCAAACAACAGCCATGGTGAGTCAGAGGGAGGAGCTTACAATTCTCATCGGCAGCGAGCTACTGTTTCTGTTATTCCTTTGCCTGATAAAGCCCAGCTTGTCGAATATACAAAAAAGGTAAAAAAATTAAATTTCATCTTCAGAACAGATCTTGCCCGGTTAAAGCCGCGTGAAAACATTGCTGCCAGGCCGATGCCGGAACGGATAGGAGAGCCCTCTGTTTTTAAATATGTATTGTACGTGATAAAAGAAAACCGCACGTACGACCAGGTTCTGGGTGATATGCCGGAAGGAAAAGGAATGAAATCGCTTTGTGTTTTTGGAGAGAAGGTAACGCCTAATGAACACCAATTGGCAAGGGACTATCTGCTGCTTGACAATTATTACGTGTCAGGTAAATCGTCTGCGGACGGACATCAGTGGGCAGATGCTGCCATGGCTTCGGACTATGTTGAAAAGAATGTCGCTGGCTGGTTTCGGAGCTATCCCCATGTTCAAGAAGATGCACTGGTATACGGTGATAATGGTTTTATCTGGAACAATGCGGCCGATCACGGCAAAACGGTGAAAGTGTATGGGGAGGCCTGCGAAGTACACTACGAAAAATCTAATTGGTCAACGCTATATAATAATTACGTAAATAAAGTTCCCTTTGTTTTTACCAACACCACCACTATTTCACGTGTGCGGCCAATGCTTTCACAAACATATCCTGCAGGAGTTGACGTTACAATTACCGATCAATATAGGGCAGACGCATTTATAAAAGAGTTAAACGAAACAGAGAAGATAGCCGGTGGAAAATTGCCCAGTTTAATGGTGATGGCGCTCGGCAACGATCATACAGTCGGAACAAGGCCTGGTTACCCGACACCGAATGCAATGATGGCAGACAATGACCTGGCGCTAGGCCGTATCATAGAAGCGCTTACTAAAAGCAGGTTCTGGGATTCTACCGTAGTATTTATAACCGAAGATGACTCACAGGCCGGCTGGGACCATGTTTCTGCTTATCGTACCACCGGCTTTGTAGTAAGTGCGTACAGCAGGTTGCAAAAAACAATCAGTACCAACTATAACCAAACCTGCATCATTCGGTCAATAGAACAAATACTCGGGTTACCGCCAATGAATGTGATCGATGCTACGGCCTTGCCTATGTTTGATTGCTTTACAGACAGGCCTACTACATTTAGTTTCAAAGCTATTCCTAATAAAATACCATTGAATGAAATGAATCCGGCGCTGAGCTTGTTAAAGGGTAAGGAATTGTATTTTGCGAGGATGTCATCCAGGCCAGAATTCGACCTTATCGACAGGGGTAACGATGACCTGATGAACAGGATTCTCTGGCACTATGCAAAAGGCAGTAAACCTTATCCCTGGAAACTGGCCGGTGGGGATGAGGACCTTTCTGAGAAGTTGCCCTGAGTCAAAACGGAGTGATACTTAATAACAATAATATTTAACATTGGTCTTTTCTATGCAAAAGGGCGTCAGGCGGCCATTTGTCGAATAGAGTGATGTTCAGTGGTTCCCAATTTTGATTAAAATCATTTATCAGCTGGTAATTTTTTCGACGTTCCAATTTTTATATTTCCTTTTCACGGGCTATCGCATTATTTATGTACGTAAAACACTCATAGTA
>JBBJOD010000063.1:0-13661 GCA_037721715.1 Chitinophagaceae bacterium
TGTTACCAATGGCATTCAATCTGCACTTGAGTTACTCAAAGATACGGTTCATAAAATTATTGTTCCACAATCTGGAAAGCGAGCAGCTAAGCCGGTAGTGTTATTTTCTCAGCGGGCCGATTCGTTGTATAAAAAGATGATGTATCGGAGCGATAACTTCTTTGCTGAGCAGATCCTGCTAATGGCGGCTAACGAGAAGCTGCAAACAATGAGTGATATTAAAATTATCCATGAAATGCTCGATCACGAACTGAAGGACTTACCCCAGCGGCCTAACTGGGTAGACGGGAGCGGGCTGAGCAGGTATAACCTTTTTACACCACAGGACTTTGTATGGATGTTGAAAAAGATGCATGCTGAATTCGGGCTGGCAAGATTAAAAGAAATATTCCCGGGCGGCGGCCAGGGCACGCTTTCTGATTATTATAAGGCTGACAGCGGGTATATCTTCGCAAAGACAGGGTCGCTTATGGGCACTTTGGCACTCAGCGGATTCCTGGTTACGCCTAAAGATAAATTGCTGATCTTTTCAGTGCTTGTTAACAATCACCAGGGCAGCACCACCGAAGTACGAAGAGCAATTGAAATATTTTTACATAATATTCGTATGAAATATTGATGAGGTGCCGGATGCTGAAGGGTTATGCACTATAACACACAATTAATCTCCCATCAAAACAAAACATTACTTCGGGTATACCTTATTTTTTACTGCCCACTGCTGCCATTCTGTTGAAAGCTTTTGAACTACTTCAGGATATTGGGAGGCCACATCGTTTAGTTCGGTCTCATCCTTGTGAATCTGGTACAAGCGCCAGGTTGAATCTTTCGCTGCTGAAACTAGCTTCCAGTTTTCGTTCCTGATGTACCGTGCCTTATAATGTTCATTATAAACGGCTTGCACCTGGTTGGATTGTTTGCCTTCGAATGCTGGAAACAAACTTCGACCGCTAGTGGGTGAAACCAGCTGGTTGTTAAAAGTGATTGGATATTTAGCACCTGTTACGTTTAAAAAAGTAGCCATCAGGTCCATCACATGTCCCGGGTGATTTGTTATGCTGCCTTTTGCTGCTTTTATGCCATCAGGCCAAAAGGCAATAAAAGGAGTGCGTACACCGCCTTCAAAAGATTCTGCTTTTGCGTAGCGGTATGGAGTGTTTGAAACATTGGCCCATTGTTCACCTATTGAAGCAAAAGTAGTTTCCGGGCCGGGCATCACATCCTTATTGACCGGGTAAACGATCTTTCTGCCATCCCTTGTTTGACCGGGCCTGTCGAAACCGGGCCCGTATCTGGAACAGTCTTCGGGGCTTGCGCCGTTGTCACTCATAAACAGGATAATCGTATTGTTGAGCTCCCCGGTTTCTTCCAGGCTTTTGATTATTTTTCCAATTCCAATATCCATCCTATCTACCATGGCAGCATGCACTGCCATCGCCCTCGCATCCCAGGCCGCGTCTTTGTTATCCTTCCAGCTTAACTCCTTATTTATTCTCGGAGATAATTTTGTAGTTGCCTCATCAATGATTCCAAGACCAATCATCTTTTTATACCTTGCTTCGCGTATAGCATCCCAGCCAGCCGTATAGGTCTTTTCATATTTTTTTATATCCTCAGGCAGGGCATGCAAGGGCCAGTGGGGTGCAGTTTGCGCTACATACAAAAAGAAGGGCTTTTCATCATGGCTGAATTCTTTGATGTAAGCCGCTGCACTATCATTAAGAGCATTGGTATGATAGTATCCTGCAGGAACACTTGAAACAGGTTCTGTTCCACTCACCAGGCTAAAAGGATCAAAAAAATCTACGACGCCAAAAATATTGCCATAGTATTTTTCGAAGCCCCGACTGGTAGGATACTGCTCTAACGGCGAAAACAGCGGATGAACAGATTGGTGATTGAGCCACCTGACCTGTTCAGCCTGAGTTGGTTGAACAATTGTATTCGACACGTGCCATTTACCTACCATTCCCGTATGATACCCTGCTGCCTTAAGTACTTCTGCTATGGTTACCGTGTTATCAGTAAGGTGGCCCCTGTAACCCGGCAGGTTCCGGTCTGTTGTCATTTCGCCTATGCCTGCCTGTTGGTTATACAAACCTGTCAGCAGGGCGGCTCTCGTTGGGCAACACCGCGAGGCATTATAAAAAGCTGAAAACCTCAACCCGTTATTTGCCAGGTAATCAATATTGGGCGTTTCTATTTCGCCGCCATAGCTGCCCACATCCGAATATCCCAGGTCGTCAGCCAGGATCACAATAATATTAGGCCGGGCATCCTTTTTTAGAGAGCCGGTTTTAGACGTGTTGCAACTTGCAGAAAATACAAGGATTACTATCGCAAAGCAACAACTCACTCTTGTCATGGACACTTTTTTTATTCAGGCATTTACTTTAAAAACTTTATCCAGGTAAACTTTTTTAAATTCGATATAAGTAGGGCACCCTCCTGCGGTTACATTGGGAACCGAGCACCGTAACAACTCTTCTACCAATGATTTCATTTCCTTTTCTCCTAATGACTTCCCGGATTTAACGGCATGCTGGCTGGCTGCTGACCGAATAAGTTTTTCCCTTCTTGATATCCTGATATCGCTACTGAAATGTTTATATAGTTCCAGCAAACTTTCAATAGCCAGTTTCTCATTACCATTCTCTATATCTGCCGGTGTACCCTGGATGACGAATGAATTATTGCCGAATGGTTCCACAAAATAACCCAGTTTATGAAGGTCTTCGAGAAGTTCTTTGAACAAGAATGCATCTTGCGAAGACAACTCAAGGGTTGCGGGAAACAGGCTTCTCTGTATAGCAACCGGGTGTCCTTCTAATGCCTGCTGGTAACGCTCGTAAAGTATCCGTTCGTGGGCGGCATGCTGATGCAACAGCAGAAAGCCCTTGTCGGTAGCTGCTACAATGTAGGTATTCAGCAATTGCTGCATCTCCGCATTTTCCGGTATGCGCAATGATGTTTGCAATGATACAGGCGATTCAAAACCCATAAATGAACTTCCGGCAGCTTCGGTATAAGGCGCCTTACCAGGAACCTGCGTGGTTGTGCTTTCGTAAAAATCTTTCCAGTGACTCAATTCACTTTTATCAGATTCTATAAAGTGCGCCTGGTTCTTTTGTGTAAAACTTTTATACAGGCTGGATGAAACCGCTGATGCCCGGTTTGCTTCGGTAAATGGTTTGCTTACCGCTTCCAGCTGCTGAATGCTGGCATCCAGGCCGAATTCTATTGTAGGTGTTATACTAAACTGCGCCAATGCATGCTTGATGGCCGCCTGCACAAATGCATATATTATCTTTTCATCTTCGAATTTGATTTCCTGTTTGGTAGGGTGCACATTGACATCGATTTGGGTAGGGTCAAGGTCAATAAACAGCACATATAATGGAAAACTGTCTGCCGGCAGCATTTGCTGGTAAGCGCTCATCAGCGCGTGGTTGAGATAGGCACTTTTGATGAAGCGGTTGTTTACAAACAGGTACTGGTCTCCCCTGGTCTTTTTTGCTGTTTCCGGTTTACCCACAAAACCGTAGATATTCATGTAGTCGGTATTCTCATTTACAGCTACCAGCTTTGCATTGTAGGAAGCACCCAGTAATTGAACAATGCGTTGTTTCAGGGTACCCTTTTCCAGGTGGAAAACCTGCTGGCCACTGCTCGTCAATGAAAAAAATATTTGCGGAAACGCCAAAGCTATCCTTATAAACTCATCCACAATATGGCGCATTTCCGCCGAATTGCTTTTTAGAAAATTCCTTCGCGCGGGAACATTAAAAAACAAATTCTTCATGGCAATACTGGTTCCTGCAGGATACGCAAAAATTTCCTGCTTCACAACCATGCTGTTTTCTATTTCAATATAGGTTCCGGCCTCATCTCCTTCCCGCCTGGTTTTTAATTCTACCTGGGAAACAGCGGCTATCGAGGCCAGGGCTTCACCCCTGAACCCCATGGTGCGAATATGGAACAGGTCATCAATCTTTTTTATTTTTGAAGTGGCGTGGCGCTCAAAACACATACGGGCATCTGTCTCACTCATGCCGCAGCCATTGTCCATTACCTGAATCAGCGCCTTTCCTGCGTCATTTACAATCAACTTTATCTCGGTAGCTTTTGCATCAATGGCATTTTCCATCAATTCTTTCACTGCGCTTGCCGGGCGTTGAATCACTTCTCCTGCAGCAATCTGGTTGGCAATATTATCGGGCAACAATAAAATGATATCTGGCAAAACTTTGAACTTTTACCGCAAAAATAACTTTTCTCCCGGGAAGTATGGGAGATATTGAAGCGGAGCACCGAGTCGGGTGTCGGGTTTGAACGAACGCCAGCTGGCGTGTGGCAGGCCGTATAAAAAAGAGCCGTAGATTTTTCCTAAAGGTTTAACCTTAATCGAGACAGATTTTAAATCGCTTACCAAATGAAAGTCTTCAACAGACGTTAACAGGCATATTTATTTCTATGAAAGCAATCTTTTATCTGTCATTGTTAACTGGCCTGTTAAGTTTTTCCTGCAGCAAAGAATCCGGTATCACCCAAGGCCCGGTAATAAAAACGCCGCCTTCCGCTGAAACGCTAAAAAATTATACCATCAAATTGGGGAATCATTATTCAGATCAGAGCGAGGTGCAGCTGATGAACACGCCAGCTATTTACGCGCATGTTACTTTTGACAGTTCTGCCATTTATACCACGATAGATCCGGTAAACCAGGCAGACATCAACAAATTAATTGGCTTTTCAGACTGTGGAACCCACCACCAGCTAAACAGCGCCCGGCTTGGATGGTCATGGAACAAAAAAGGATTGTTGCTATATGCATACGCCTATGTAAACAGTGTGAGGATATCAAAAATTCTTGGCGCTGTTCCCTTAAATCAGCCACTATCCTGTTCAGTGGTCGCTTCAAACAATTACTATTATTTCAGGGCGGCCCATTTCATTGATTCAATACCCAGGCATTGTAAGGATTTCACCGGGCAAAATTATAAACTGTTTCCTTATTTTGGTGGCGATGAAACTGCGCCTCACGAAATTAAAATCACTATCCTTGAAAAAACCATTTTGCCCTGAAAAATCTTTCCTGTAAGAACTTCCTCTATGGCAGCATTCTGTTCATCCCGCCCGGTTCATATCTTTATTTCTTCTTACTTTGTGAATTAAAATAACCCACGGCCAATCATATATTATATTATGAAGAAATTAATTCTTGCCATTTTTATTTTGACCGGTACGCATGCCCTTTCACAAGTGAAAAATAATCTTACCCGGCAACAATGGGTAGACAGCGTATTCAACTCATTGAGTGAAGAACAAAGGATCGGCCAGTTAATGGTAGTAAGGGTATCAGCAAGAAACCAGGATGGCGTGGTATGGTACGATAAAGAAGTAATTGAAAATATTCAGAAATTTAATATCGGCGCAGTTTGCCTATTCCAGGGTAATCCTGTAAAACAGGCTGGTATGATTAACCATTTTCAAAGCATGGCAAAAACCCCCCTGATGGTCTGTGTGGATGCGGAATGGGGCCTGGGTATGCGTTTCGACAGCGTGGGCAATTTCCCGTTCCAGCTTACGATGGGAGCCATGCAGGATGCGGGCATCGCTTACAAAGTAGGGGCCGCAATCGGTGAACAATGCAGGCGCATAGGCATTCACGTTAACTACGCCCCGGTGGTTGATATCAACAACAACCCTGACAACCCGGTGATAAATTTTCGCTCATTTGGTGAAGACAAATATAAAGTAGCCCAGTTTGGAATCCAGGTAATGAAAGGCATGCAGGACCTCGGTGTAATGGCCTGTGCGAAACATTTTCCAGGCCACGGCGATGTTGCCGTAGATTCTCACCTGGACCTTCCTATCATTAAAAAATCCAGGCCCCAGCTTGATTCGTTAGAACTTTACCCGTTTCGCGAGATATTTAAGGCAGGCATCGGAAGTGTTATGATTGCACACCTTTTTATCCCTGCCATCGACGCTACTGCCAACCGCCCTACATCATTGTCGTATAAAAACATTACTAAAATGATGAAGGAAGAGTTGGGGTACCAGGGACTTACATTTACAGATGCCCTGGAAATGCAAGGCGTAACAAAATTTTTCGGGGGCGGAGACGCCTCCGTAGAATCACTGGTAGCAGGCAACGACATGCTCTGTCTTCCGGGTAATGTACCAGCCAGTATCGACAAAATAAAGCAGGCCATCAAAAGTAAAAAGCTTACCTGGGACAACATCAACGAAAAAGTGAAACGTGTGCTGGATGCGAAGTACCAGTATGTACTGCCCAATGCCCGAAATATATCAACGACCGATCTTACAAAAGCCCTCAATGTTAAAATACCATCACTTCGCAGGCTCGTAGCGGAAAGTGCCATCACACTGGTGAAAAACGAAGACCCCGCTGTATTTCCGTTGCCAGTGAGCCAGAATAATAAAATAGCCTACGTTGGTATCGGCATCAGCGAAGACAATGCGCTTGCCAGGCGCATGAAAAAAGATTATAACGCAGATGTATTTTATTTCAATTACCAGGGCGATGCATCCCGAATTCCTTCAATGATGCAACTGCTTAAAAAAAGGTATGATGCCATTATAGTAGGGGTTCATAACTACACGCGCTATCCAGGTAATAACTTCGGTATCTCTAAAGCGGCGATACAATTGATGAAACAGCTACAGAATGAAACGAAAACCATCAATCTTTTTTTTGGAAATCCCTATGCGATAAAAAATTTATGCGATTCAAAAAACATCATGGCCTGTTATGAAGACGATGACATCTTTCAAAATACGGCGGCCGATATGCTCGAAGGTCTTTTGATTCCAAAAGGAAAGCTACCGGTTACCCTCTGTGAATCAATGAAATTTGGAACCGGCGTAGTACGCAATAACGGTCTGCCTGCTGTAAAGCCTTCAATGCTTGGATTTGAGGAGGACAAACTGCTAGAAATTGACTCCCTGGCCAACGATGCCATTGCACAGCACGCCACCCCTGGTTGCGCTGTGCTGGTAGTAAAAGATGGAAAAATAGCCTTCAATAAAAGCTATGGGTACGCTACCTATGACAGCCTCGAAGCCGTAAGCGAAGAGAGTATTTATGATATGGCCTCGGTCACCAAGATCTTCGCAACTACACTGGCAGTGATGAAACTCCACGATGAGGGCAAATTAGATCTTAACAAAACGCTGGGCGATTATTTAAGCTGGGTCAATGGGAGTAATAAGTCGCACCTTCCGCTGAAAGAAATTCTATTACACCAGGCCGGGTTAAAGTCATTTATCCCATTTTACAAAGAGACCATCGACCCATCTAAAGGAGGATTGGCTTTTTATACCATTTATTCAGAAAAGCCTGTGTACAGCCATTCTATCAGGGTTGCTGAAAATATGTATATGAAAAACGACTGGCAGGATACCATGTATGCCCGAATACTACACAGTTCCCTTGAACCGAAAGGTCATTATGTTTATAGTGATAATGATTTTATTTTTTTGGGAAAGGTTGTAGAAGCCATTACCGGCACCACGCTTGACCAATATGTTGAAGAAGAGTTCTATCACAAACTAATGCTTCGCTTTACCGGCTTTAAACCGAGGGACCGCTTCCCGGTAAGCCAGCTCGTACCGACAGAACAGGAAGTAGCTTTTCGCAGCCAGTTACTACGCGGTGATGTTCACGATCCCGGCGCCGCCATGTTTGGTGGAGTAGCAGGCCATGCAGGCCTGTTCAGCACGGCAATTGACCTTGCGGTAATAGCCCAGATGCTGTTGAATGGCGGTAGTTTCAATGAACACCAGTTCATCAAAAAAGAAACCCTTGATACATTTACTGCATACCAAAGTAGATTCAGCAGGAGAGGATATGGTTTCGACAAACCTGAAAAGGACAATGACACTTTGAAAAACCCTTATCCCTGCCTTTCCGCATCTCCGTCAACGTTTGGACATACCGGTTTTACAGGTACCTGCGTTTGGGTGGATCCAAAATACAACCTCATTTTTATATTCCTGTCTAACCGGGTGAACCCGTATGGAGGAATCAATAATAAATTGCTGCGTATGAATGTAAGAGGAAAAATACAGCAAACGGTTTACCAGGCGCTCGGATTATGATTTAACGCTTGATCCCATATAACCGCTAAAACACGTGGCGACTGCTAGAATATTATAATTATTTTTGCAGCCATTTCACCCATATGTTATTCAAATTACAGTCACCATATACGCCGGCAGGCGACCAACCCCAGGCAATCGATCAACTGACCCAGGGCATCCTGGAGGGAGAAAAGTACCAGACCCTGCTGGGTGTAACGGGTTCGGGAAAAACATATACCATTGCCAACGTGATTCAAAATATACAGCGGCCTACCCTGGTACTTACGCACAACAAAACACTGGTAGCGCAGCTATATGGCGAATTTAAACAGTTCTTTCCTGATAATGCCGTGGGTTATTTTGTGAGTTATTATGATTATTACCAGCCAGAGGCTTATATGCCGGTCAGTGATGTATATATTGAGAAAGACCTGTCGATTAATGAAGAACTGGATAAATTAAGGCTTCATGCAACTACCCAGTTATTGAGCGGTCGCCGGGATATTATCGTGGTAGCTAGTGTAAGTTGCATTTATGGCATTGGCAACCCGGTACAATTTGAAAACGGCATTACACGCATTGAGCAGGGCCAGGTCATGTCGCGCCAGGGATTCCTGCATGGGCTGGTAAACGCACTTTATTCCCGCACGCAGGGTGACTTTGCCCGTGGCAGTTTCAGGGTAAAAGGTGATACAGTTGATATAAACCTGCCTTATGTGGATCATGGTTTACGGGTTACTTTTTTCGGCGATGAAATAGAAAGCATTGAAACACTCGAGCTTTCTTCTGGTAAACGGATCAGCAAAGTGGACAATGCCGCTATCTTTCCTGCTAACTTATACCTCGCTCCCAAAGACATGCTGCACCAGGTATTGAACGAGATACAGGATGAGTGTGCGGCCCAGGTTGAATACTTCAAAAGCACCGGAAAATACATCGAAGCACAGCGCATAAGCGAGCGCGTTAATTACGATGTGGAGATGATACGGGAATTGGGATTCTGTAACGGCGTTGAAAACTATTCCCGTTTTTTTGACCGTAGAACCCCCGGCTCGCGTCCCTTCTGCCTGCTTGACTATTTTCCCAAAGACTTTCTTTGCGTGGTTGATGAGAGCCACCAGACCGTTCCGCAGGTAAGCGGCATGTACGGTGGCGACAGGAGCCGTAAACTCATACTGGTAGACTATGGTTTCCGGTTGCCAAGCGCTTTGGACAACCGCCCATTGAACTTCAATGAATTTGAATCCATGCTGCACCAGACTATTTATGTATCGGCCACCCCGGGCGATTTTGAGCTGGAGAAGACCGGGGGCATCGTAGTGGAGCAGGTGGTACGGCCCACCGGCTTGCTGGAGCCCCCGATAGATATCCGTCCGAGTGTTAACCAGGTAGATGATCTTTTAGAAGAGATAGATAAACGCATAATAAAAGGTGACCGGGTACTTGTGACTACCCTTACAAAACGCATGGCGGAGGAAATGGATAAGTATCTTCATCGCATCAACATTAAATCAAAATATATACACAGTGAAGTGGACACCCTCGAGAGGGTAGAGATACTGCGTCAATTACGTTTGGGTGAAATTGATGTACTGGTGGGTGTAAACCTGTTACGAGAAGGCCTCGATCTCCCGGAAGTATCCCTGGTAGCGATATTGGATGCTGACAAAGAAGGCTTCTTGCGCAATGAGCGGTCTCTCACTCAAACGGCAGGCAGGGCCGCACGAAATGTAGACGGGCTTGTTATTTTCTACGCAGATAAAATGACGGAAAGCATGCAGAAAACGATCGATGAAACCAATCGCCGAAGGGAAAAACAAATAGCTTTCAACATGGAGCATGGCATTACGCCAAGGACCATCACCCGGAGCAAGGAGCATGTATTTGCCCAAACCTCCGTACTCGAAATAAAGGGCTACAATCCTGATTCACCCCAGGCCGTAGATGCGGACGGCGTTACGGTAGCTGCAGAAGAAGCCGCAAACTATCAAACCATTCCACAAATGCAGAAAGCGATAGGAAAAATTAAAAAAGATATGGAAAAAGCCGCCCGTGACCTTGACTTCATGGAAGCCGCCCGCCTGAGAGACGAAATGTTTGGTATGCAAAAAAGGCTGGAGGAGATGGGGAGATGACGTGGTCAATGGTCAATGGTGAATAGTGAATGGTCAATGAGTTATGAATTATGGGTTATGAGTTATGAGTGAGGGTTTATGGGTTATGAATTATGACAGCATGTCTCCGATAATTTTATCCGACAGCCAATGAAGTTGCCTAATATCACTTACAATTCATGACTCATTCACCATTGACCATTCACCATTGACCATTGACCATTGACCATTGACCATTCACAATTGACCATTGACCATTCACAATTCACCATTGACCCCCTCCCTCATAATTCATAACTCATAACCCATAACTCAATTCTGCTTCCTAACTTAGCAGGATGGACAAAAAGCTATTTCTCCTGGATGCCCTGGCATTGATATACCGGGCCTATTATGCGCTCATCCGTAATCCACGGATTACCTCCAAGGGACGTAATACCAACGCCCAGTTTGGATTTACCAACACCTTATTCGACCTGATCAATAAAGAGAAACCGAGTCACCTGGCAGTAGCGTTCGATACGCATGCCCCCACAGAGCGCCATACTGATTTCGTAGATTATAAGGCCAACCGGCAGGATGCCCCTGAAGACCTGAGGGATTCATTGGAAGACATAAAAAGGATCATTAAGGGCTTCAACCTGCCCGTTGTGGAATGCGATGGCTATGAAGCAGACGATATCATCGGTGGCCTGGCTCAACAGGCAGAGAAAGAAGGCTATGAGGTGTTTATGGTAACACCGGATAAAGATTTTGGACAGCTGGTCACCGATAAAATAAAGATATATAAACCTTCTTACCAGGGTAATAAGGAAGAGATCCTTGGTGCAAAAGAAGTTTGCGCCAAATGGAACATCAAGGACGTATCGCAGGTAGTTGATATCCTTGGACTGATGGGCGATGCGATCGACAATATTCCTGGCATACCCGGCGTGGGCGAAAAAACAGCTTCCAAACTACTGGCCGAATACGGTACACTCGAAAATGTACTTGCCAACGCGGATAATATAAAAGGTTCTTTAGGCGAAAAGATTAAAGCCGGGAAAGACCTTGCGATCCTGAGCAAAAAGCTCGCCACCATCATTACAGCGGTGCCCTGCGGATTTCATGAAGAGGACTTCAGGGTAAAGGATTTCAATAAAGATGTACTAAAAGAAATTTTCCTTGAGTTGGAATTCAAGGCGCTGGGTAAACGAATACTGGGTGAGGAATTTAACGTGTATGCCGGTGTGCCTGAAGGAACGCAGACTGACCTTTTTGGAGATGCCATCGTAACTAAAAAGCAGGGAATTATACCACCATCACCCGAAGAAATTCTACCCCCTGTCCCGGTAGATGGCTTAGGCGTAACGGCTGATAAAAATATACACAATACCGCCCATTCTTATTTTGCTATCGAAGGGGAAACAGCAATGAATGAATTGCTTGAAAAACTGAAAAGCCAAACCGAGATATCGTTCGATACAGAAACGACCGGTATCGATGCCAATAACGTAGAACTGGTAGGGCTTAGCTTCTCTTTCATTCCGGGCGAAGGTTACTATGTTCCCTGCCCCGCCGATCGGGAAAAGACCAATGCTATCCTCGCCTTTTTTTATGACCTGTTCCAGGATGATACTAAAACCTGGGTGGGTCAGAATATAAAATACGACCTGCTTGTGTTGAAATGGTACGGTGTAGAACTGAAGGGTCCTGTTTTTGACACCATGGTGGCACATTACGTAATAGAACCTGATGGCCGCCGGAATATGGACCTGTTAAGTGCGCAATTCCTGGGTTACGAACCCATTCATATCGAAGAAATGATTGGCAAAAAAGGCAAAGGACAGGGCACTATGCGGGATGTTGAACTCGAAAAAATAAAAGAATACGCCGCCGAAGATGCAGACATTACGCTGCAGCTAAAAAACACTTTATTCCCCATGTTGAAAAACAAGGAAGTGGAAAGGGTGTTTCACGAAGTAGAGAGTCCATTGATAAAAGTGTTGACAGACCTGGAATTTGAAGGCGTTAGGGTTGACATGGAATTTCTAAACGAATATTCAAAAGAACTGGAGCGGGAAGCCAGGCGTTGCGAGGAGAGCGTATATAGCCAGGCGGGAGTACGTTTTAATCTTTCTTCCCCAAGGCAGCTCGGTGAAGTACTGTTCGATAAACTGAAGCTGGACCCAAAGGCAAAAACAACACGCAACGGTCAATATGCTACCGGTGAAGACGTATTAAAAAAGCTGGCACATCAAAGCCAGATCGTTGATGACATACTGGGGTATCGTGAACTGACCAAGTTGAAATCAACCTATGTGGATGCATTGCCTCAAATGGTCAACAGGAGATCAGGACGTGTGCATACCTGTTATGGCCAAACGATTGCGGTGACCGGCCGTCTTAGCAGCACTAACCCGAACCTGCAAAATATACCGATCAGGACAGAACGAGGTCGGGAAATACGTAAGGCATTCATTCCCCGGGATAGTGACCACTTGCTGGTAAGTGCCGACTATTCCCAAATAGAATTACGAATAGTGGCGGCTATCAGCGCCGACCCAAATATGTGCGATGCCTTCAGGCAGGAAAAAGATATACACACGGCCACAGCTTCCAAAGTATTCAATGTGCCTGAAAATGAAGTAACAAAAGTGATGCGCTATAAAGCCAAGAGCGTAAACTTCGGCATCATATATGGGCAGGGGGCGTTTGGACTTTCAGAGAATCTTGGCATTCCCAGGTCTGAAGCTAAGGACATCATAGACAATTATAAAAAGACCTTTCCGAATATCCAGAAATACATGGATGATACCATCAACTTCGCCAGGGAACATGGATATGTAAGAACGCTTATGGGCAGGAAGAGATGGCTGAAAGATATCAATTCAGGCAATTTCACAGTACGGGGATATGCAGAACGCAATGCCATCAACTCGCCCATACAGGGTACGGCGGCTGATATGATCAAGTTAGCGATGATTAAAATTCACAAAGAATTCAAAGCCCTTAACCTGAAATCAAAAATGCTGCTGCAGGTGCATGATGAACTAGTGTTTGATGCCCATAAAGACGAAGTAGAAATGATCAAACCCATCATTATTCATTGCATGCAAACTGCGTTGTTGTTACCAAATGACGTTCCTGCTAATGCAGAGATCGGTGTGGGAATGAACTGGCTCGAGGCGCATTGACCTGGCAGGTTGTTAGACGGGTTGGGTCTTGATGTTCTAAGGCCTTGTAATCACCCTTTATTCCATCTTATTCTTCTGTATATTGAGGGGTAATTATTAATCTCTAATGGATCCCATCATAACTATCCGGAACCTCTACAAAAGCTACGGACCTAAGCAGGTTTTAAAGGGCATAGACCTCGACATCTATCCCGGGCAGGTAATTGGGTATATAGGTCCTAACGGTGCCGGTAAAAGTACTACCGTTAAAATACTTTGCGGC
>JBBJOD010000537.1:0-3704 GCA_037721715.1 Chitinophagaceae bacterium
ATACGCTCCGCATTCGTTTCTTAAAAATGCTAAATGTGCTTCCCGGCAAACTTGAAAACGATATAGTCAACGACCCTGTACCCATATATGAAAAAGCGGTATCCCGGAACGGTAGCAGAACCATACCCAATGCAAGCCAGCACAATGTACCGGCCTGGACTATTTTTGCAATGTTCTTTGTAGTTATTTCTCTTGGTAGCAGTGTGGTTAGGGAAAAGCTGAACGGAAGTTTCACCCGGTTAAAAACCTTGCCTACCAGTTACCTTGTGGCATTGGTTTCAAAGCAAATCACCTACCTGGCTGTTACGTTGGCCCAGGCCGCAGTTATATTTTCCATGGGTGTTTGGCTATTTCCATATATCGGCCTGCCCCCGCTAAACCTGCCGCACGACCTGGCAGGCTTGCTCATCGTTTCACTCATTTGCGGCTGGTGCGCGGTAAGTTACGCGATCTGCATCGGCGTATTTGCGCAAACGCAGGAACAGGCAAATGGGTTTGGAGCGGTCTCCATTGTAATACTGGCTGCTATAGGTGGCCTGTTGGTACCGAGTTTCGCCATGCCTGAATCTTTCACGATCATTATAAAAATTTCTCCCCTGCATTGGTGCCTTGAAGCATTTTATGGTTTGTTTCTGGAAGGCGGTGATGTTGCAGATATACTCATGAATATCATACCTTTAGTCGCAATTACTGTTCTTTTACAGCTTATAGCGCTTTGGGGACTTAAACACAAAAACCTTATTTGATGATTACTACGGATAAAGAACAGTTAAAGCAACAGCTTAAAAAACAAATCATAGAATTTCTCAATCTCATTTCGGTTAAACCGGAAGATATTAAAGATGATGAACCACTTTTTGGAACAGGTTTGGGACTTGATTCAATTGATTCTATTGAGTTAATCGTCCTGCTTTCCCGGGAATACGGAATTACCATCCAAGACCCTAAGGAAGGGCGCAAAATACTGGTCGACATCAATACCATTGTTGATTATATCGAAAAAAAAAGGACTAAGTAAAATTACTTCATTGAGCAGGATCGTAATTACAGGGCTGGGAATAATAAGCGCTATTGGCAGCAATGTAGCGGAAAATCGCCTGGCTTTGATCAAGTCTACTTGCGGAGTTACACAACTGGACCTCTTTTCTTCCCGCTATGCAGGTGTTCTGCCATGTGGTGAAATAAAGTTTTCTACTTCTGAATTGAAGGAAAGGCTTTTTGCCAATGACCCCGGAATCACCAGAACCACGCTGCTTGCGTTACATGCATTTGAAGAAGCTTCAAAAGATTGCGGACTAACGGCCGACCAGCTTTCAGCGGATGATACTGCGCTGGTTGCAGCAAGTACCGTGGGCGGCATGTGTTTAACTGATGAACTGTACCAGGATGCTCATATGGTGTCAGGAGGATCAACATTTCTTTCCTCGTATGACTGTGGCTCGGTTGCCTTGTATCTTCGGGATCGTTTTAATATGCGGGGCATTATCAATACCATCAATACCGCATGTTCTTCTTCCGCAAATGCCATTATGTATGGCGCACGCCTGATCAAAAACGGTTTCGCTAACCGGTGTATTGTAGGAGGGACTGACAGCCTTGCTAAATTTACTTTGAATGGTTTCAACTCAATGCATATCCTTTCCAGGGATTTGTGTACACCTTTCGACTTAAATCGCAATGGTCTTAACCTCGGTGAAGGTGCGGCATTCCTGGTTTTGGAAAAAGAAGAAGACGCCTTTGACAAAAGACTATATGCTTCCCTGTCCGGTTATGGAAATGCCAACGACGCTTTTCATCCTTCTTCTTTGTCGGAGGATGGAGAAGGGCCCTATCTGGCAATGAAAGCGGCCCTGGCAACTGCCAGGCTTGAACCAGGCCAGGTAGATTTTATCAACGCCCATGGCACGGGTACTGAAAATAACGATGAGTCGGAAAGCAAGGCAATGCTCCGGCTTTTTCCCCAGCCACCGCCTTTTGCCTCTACCAAGTCGAATGTTGGCCATACCCTCGGAGCAGCAGGCGCAGTACAGGCAGTATACAGTGTGCTTAACCTTGTTCAGCAGGAGGTATATCCAAGTCTTCACTATACTAAACCCATTCCATCAACCGGATTACAGCCTGTTTTGAAGTATGCGAAAATGCCCCTGCAACATGTAATGTCTAATTCATTTGCGTTTGGGGGTAATTGTACATCACTGATATTTTCCAAAGCCTGAGGCCATGTTTTATATCCACCGAACCTCTTGCATTAGTGCACAACAGACGTTTTCAGCCCCCATGCTACACAAGCTGGTTGAATCGATTGGCAACAAAATGTTCGTACTCGAACCCGGCTATGAACAAATACCCTCGAATGTTTTACGGCGCATGGGCAAGGCGGTTAGAATGGGCGTTGGTGCTGCCATGCTTTTGCTGAATGATATAACGCCAGACGGCATTATCATTGGTACGGCAAACGGTGGAATGGAAGATTGCATAAAATTTCTTAACCAGATTATTAATTATGAAGAAGGAATACTGACTCCGGGCAACTTTGTGCAAAGCACTCCTAATTCCATTGCGGCCCAGGTAAGCATGTTGAGTAGCAATAAGGGTTATAATATTACGCATGTTCATAGGGGACTTGCATTTGAAAACGCCATTATCGACACCGGAATGCTGGTAAATGAATTTCCTGCAAATCAATACCTGCTCGGAGGGGTAGACGAAATATCAGCTTACAACTATAATATCGACCGGCTTGCAGGTTGGCATAAAAAAGAACCTATGAACAGCAGCCAGTTATTTTCCATCAATTCAACCGGCTGCATTGCAGGCGAAGGCGCAGCGATGTTCCTTGTAAACGGCAATCCGGACGGAGCCCTGGCCAGGTTGAAAGGTATTAAAATCCTTCATACGGAAAGCGCCGACAACTTGGGTGATGAGCTTAAAAAATTTTTGATGTACCAGCTGATGCCTGGTGAAAAAATCGATCTTTTCCTTTCCGGTGAAAACGGCGACAACCGTTATGTTAAATACAGTGATGCCTGCGAAGCCATATTGGATGCAGCTGTTACCGTGGCAAGGTTTAAACACATGACAGGTGAGTTTGCTACTGTCTCGGCCATTTCACTTTGGCTTTGCTGCCAGGTTATTTCCAGCCAGGACCTGCCATTACATATGGTGAAGCAGCAGTCGGCCACAAAAAAATATCAAAAGGTTCTTATCTATAATAATTACAAAAGCCTTCAGCATAGTTTTATGTTGGTGGAAGGAGGGTTGTTGTCATAGGCGATGTGTTTCGAGTTTCGAGTATCGGGTATCGGTGTCGGGGGGCAAAGCCTATTTTTTAAAACGCCATGCTGGCATATGGCAGGTTAACGGAAAGAAGAGATGCAAGTCTTATAAAAGGCTGCGTCAGGAGCCACGTCTAGAAATCTGCTTTGAACAACCCAACTTACCGACCATCAAAAATCAAATGGTTCTAATGCCATCATGAAAAAATATAGAAACCTACTGTTTTACCTGGCGATTACACTTGGATTTCTAATGGCCATGTATTTCATTGTGCAGAATGGCAGGAAACTCGAACTCACCAAGACCGTCAGGATACCGGAAGTGATTATCAATAAGGCACTCTACACAACCGTTGTAGACAGCCTGTTGATTAATATTAATAGTCCCTTATCCATATTATTGTTACAAATCATAGTCATTCTAATTGC
>JBBJOD010000064.1:0-13645 GCA_037721715.1 Chitinophagaceae bacterium
GGAGGGGTAGGGGTGGGTAAAACGTTGACTTTCAATATTCCAGGTAATTTAGTCGCACAGTAATGATTTAATTATAATAATTTTAAACTTTTCGGGCATAAAAAACTGATCTTGAAATGTCTGATGTGCATACTGGATGTTTTCTGTTCCTTTCCAAGGCATATCAGTAATATTTACGAAATCGCAATCCTCAGCCGATCTGTTAACAACTGCATGTCCTCACTCAATTTGGATCTGCAGCACCCTGGCATAATGCAGGGTTTGCTTTATAGGTTTATGCCCCATCATTTCCTTCACTGATACAACAGGCACCCGGTTCGAAAGCGAAACAGTAGTTCCGAAAGTGTGCCTTGCTGTATGGCTTGTCAAATCTATGTGCCAAATATAGGTCGCCTCTTCGCTATCCAATGTCTTTTCACCGGCAAATAATAATAAAAACGAGAATGGTTGCGGACAAATCTCAGAGCAAGCAAAGCAAGCGCCTCCAGTATCTCAGGCGTATCTGCGTCACTTTACCTCTCCAAAAGATTTCACCTGGTAGTTTTGTTATGTGAAGTTATTGTTTAATATTTCCTTATCTATGTTTCGAAAGAAATTTATGATGCATTTTTAATTGTTGTTCACTAGCATGACGGGATGACTAATAGTTGACTGCTTTAAATATTCAATTACTTTCTGTCCCATTTCTTTTGTTCCAAGTATCTTAGTTTTGTCATCACCCGAACCGGCAATATCTGCAGTGCGGTATCCATTTTTCAATACCCCACGGATGGCACTGATCAACCGGTCCGCTTCTTCTTTCAAACCGAAACTGATTTCCAGCAACATGGCAACAGAAAGAATGGAGGCTAAAGGATTGGCTTTGTTCTGGCCGGCAATATCATGCGCCGAACCATGTATAGGTTCATAAAAACCTGTTCCGGTGCCAATGGATGCTGAAGCCAGCATACCCATGGAGCCTGCAATCTGGGAAGCTTCATCTGTGAGTATATCACCGAATATATTTGTGGTAACCACCACATCGAACTGCCGAGGATTTTTGATAAGTTGCATAGCAGCATTGTCTGCAAGCATATGTGTTGTTTCTACATCGGGATATTGCTTCGCCAATTCCTGCATCACTTCGCGCCACAATCGCGAACTTTCAAGCACATTGGCCTTATCTACTGAACATAGTTTTCCTTTTCTTGTTCTAGCAGCCTCAAATGCGAGGATACCTATGCGTTCCACTTCGTAACGGTGATAGATCATCAAGTCGGATGCCATGTTTTCGTCTCGTTTTTTCTCGCCGAAATAAGCGTCACCTGTTAACTCACGGAAAAAGAGAATATCTGTGCCTTTTATTATTTCAGGTTTGATGTTCGAAACTTCCAGCAACTCATCAAAAAGAATGATTGGCCTCAGGTTGGCGTACAATCCTAACCCTTTCCGCAGCTCGAGCAACCCCCCTTCCGGTCTTATTTTCAGCTTTGGATCATTGTCGTATTTTACATGCCCCACTGCGCCGAACAGGATAGCATCGCTTGCTTTTGCTTTGTTCAGCGTTTCCTCCGGCAGTGCGTGACCTGTTTCCTCGATAGCCCCATGGCCCATCAATCCATCATCAAAGCTGAATTCGTAATGACGGTCTTTTGCAATCTGTTCCAGGACAGCTTTCCCTACTGCTGTCACTTCTTTCCCAATGCCATCACCGGGAATGATCAGTATCTTTTTCTTCATTGACATTTGTTTATTTTGATTGTTGTTTATGGACTAATCTGCCACGGTATTTTTTATGATCTTTTCCGGGATGGATAACGAGGATCCCTCCTCAATAAAATTCAGGTCTTTGTCAAATGTTTCTTCCAATTTCCATAAACCCAACAATGCAGTGCCAATAGCCAATAATCCCAATATCCCTGCACCCACCAGGATACCGAACTGTTCCCTGAACAACAGGAACAGCGGGGTCATGATAATCATACTGCCGCGTACGAAGTTGGGTACCGTGGTAGCGACCGTTGCGCGCAGGTTGGTTCCAAATTGCTCTGCGGCGATGGTAACGAATAAGGCCCAAGATCCTGCTGCTACGCCAAGCGCAACGCACACCAGATAGAACATCGTATCGGATCGCAAAGGCACAAACAGATAAATGGTAATTAAAACAGTTGCAAGTAAGATGTACAGCAGCACCACTTTTTTACGACTCCTGAAATACTGGCTCAGTATACCGCTGGAAATGTCACCTATTGTCAACCCTATGTATTCCCACATCACCGCTTTACCAGCAACAATCGGCACATCTAAATCTAGTGCCTTGCCAAATTCGGGAGAAAAGGTCATCAGGATCCCTGCAATGAACCATACAGGAACACCGATGAGTATACAGCGTAAATACTTATAAAATTGTTTTGAAGAATGAAACAACTGGAAGAAGTTGCCCCTTGAAACCGCTTTTTCCTTTACTTTGGTGAAGATGCCGGACTCAAATACATTGATCCGCAAGATCAACAGGAGCAGACCTAACCCGCCTCCAATAAAATAAGCAATACGCCAGTCAAAATTGTCTGCGACAAAGTAAGCAAGTACTGCACCAAGCATGCCTACCCCAGCCACCAGTGAAGTGCCGTAGCCACGTATCTCTTTAGGCAGTACCTCCGCTACCAGCGTAATACCCACACCCAGTTCACCGGCCAGGCCGATGCCGGCAATAAACCGCATAACGGCATACTGGTTAACGCTCGTAACGAAACCATTGGCCACATTAGCAAGCGAATAAATTAATATGGACCCGAACAATACAGAGACCCTGCCTTTTTTGTCACCCAGAATGCCCCATAGGATACCGCCTAATAACAGGCCTCCCATCTGCATATTGAACAGGTAAACGCCCTTATTTAACAAACTGGATTCAGGCACGCCCAAAGATTTCAGGCTTTCAACCCGCACAATGCTGAACAAAAGCAGGTCGTAGATATCTACAAAATAACCAAGAGCCGCTACAATTACAGGGATCTTCATCAGTTGCCGCATCGTGGAAGGCTGGGTCATAATTTTTTAATTAAGCTGAAGAGCCAGATGATTTTTAATTCTTATTTAATACCACCAAAGCACAAATACTTAATCTCCATAAAATAATCCATCCCGTACTTGGAGCCTTCGCGGCCAATGCCAGATTCCTTTACGCCACCGAAAGGCGCCAGGACAGTGGAAATAAGTCCTTCATTAATGCCTACCATCCCGCATTCAAGTGCTTCTGCAACACGCCAGCATCTTGAAACATCTTTGCTAAAAAAATAAGAAGCAAGACCATACTGGGTATCGTTAGCCATTTTCAATACTTCCTCCTCGGTGCCGAATCGGAAAACCGGAGCGACAGGTCCAAAAATTTCTTCGTTGGCAAGTATCATTTCCGTGGTAGCACCGGCCAGTACCGTGGGTTGAAAGAATAATCCATCGAGTTGCTTGCCACCTTCTTTGATCACTGCGCCTTTCAACACAGCATCTTCAACGTGTTGCTTCACTTTTTCCAATCCTTTTTTATTAATCAAAGGACCCACCTGCACGTCTTTATCCATTCCATTTCCCACCTTCAGTGCAGCAACTGCTTTTGAAAGCTTATTTACAAACTCATCATAAATTCCGTCCTGTGCAAAAATCCGGTTGACGCAAACGCAGGTCTGGCCGTTGTTGCGGAACTTGGAAACCATGGCCCCTTTCACTGCCTCATCTATATCCGCGTCGTCAAACACAATAAAGGGAGCATTCCCCCCCAACTCCAATGATAATTTTTTAAGTGTGGATGCGCATTGTTTCATCAGGATCTTCCCAACAGACGTCGATCCGGTAAAAGACAACTTGCGCACCTTGCTGTTCTCACAAAATTCTTTGCCGATGGCGCTGCTGTTTGTAGTGGTAACGGTGTTGTATACCCCGGGAGGAAAACCTGCTTTTGCTGCCAGGTAGGCAATAGCAAGGCCTGTAAGTGGAGTTTCAGATGGCGGTTTCACGATTACCGGGCTGCCTGCTGCTAGCGCAGGGCCTACCTTGCGGGTAATCATGGCTAAAGGAAAGTTCCAGGGCGTGAGCGCCGCCACCACGCCAATGGATTGTTTTATTACGACCAGTCTCCGGTCTTTGGTTTGAGCGGGAATAACATCTCCATATGTTCTCCTCGCTTCTTCAGCAAACCACTCAACAAAGGATGCACCATATTCCACTTCACCGAGACTTTCACTCAACACCTTCCCACATTCGAGGGTCATGATGGTGGCGAGATCTTTCTTATTCTCCAGTATCAGTGCATACCATTTCTTCAATAAATTCGCCCGGTCACCTGCAGTGAGGTCGCGGTAAGCAGGCCACGCATCGCTTGCAGCTTCAATTGCTTTGCGCACATCCAATACATCCATATCCGGTACAGATGCCACTACTTCACCAGTAGCCGGGTTGATCACATCAAAGGTTTCACCTGACGCCGCAGCAACCCATTGACCGTTAATAAAACATTCCGTTTTTATCAGACTGTTATTTTCCACCTTCTTCTTATTTAAATGAATATTGAAATCTAAGGCCCTATTCTACAAATTGTTTGTGATGAAAGTTATTCGAAACCAGTGGCTAATATTAGTTGAATATTTTTCATGCGTTAGTTAAATGTGATAATCTGGCGAATGGCTTCTCCCTTTGCCAGCCTTTCAAATCCGATATTAACATCATTCAGGCTTAATAGGTGTGTCAATAATTTTTCAACCGGCATCCTGCCTGACCGGTACAACTCGATGTAAGCAGGAATATCGCGGGCAGGTATGCAACTGCCAATATAAGAACCCTGTAATGTTCTTTCTTCGGCAACCAGCTTAACAGGCGCGAGTTGTATCGTTTTGCTCGGATGAGGAAGACCGGCCGTAACTGTTTTTCCTCCCCTTGCCGTGGCATTGTATGTGAATTCCAATGCTGGTATAACACCCGCAAATTCCAACCCGATGTCTACTCCTCCATGTGTGAGATCCCTTATCTTCTCCAAAGCATTTTCTTCGGAAGAATCAATGGCTTCATGGGCGCCGAGTTCCAGTGCTTTCTTCAGCTTGTCTTTATTTACGTCCGCTACGATGATCTTGCTGGCACCGCCTGCGATGGCGCCGAGCAAGGCAGCAAAACCGACCCCGCCCAATCCTGTAATCAGTACAGTTTGTCCAAGCTTGAGTTTGGCGGTGTTGATCACTGCTCCCACTCCTGTCATAACAGCGCAACCAAACAATGCTGCGATAGTATAGTCAAGGGATTTCTCAATCCGTACAACAGATTTCGTTGACACCACCGCGTATTCTGCAAAACCGGAAACACCCATGTGATGGTGAATATTTCTTTGCTGTTGATCCCTGAGGCGCATACCGCCTCCCAACAAACTACCGTTATTGTTGGCTGCCACCCCATTCTCGCACAAAGCAGGCCTGGCAGTAATACAGGGCATGCAGTAACCACAGACAGGGACAAATGAAAAAACAACATGATCACCTATAGAAAAGTGATTCACGCCAGATCCCAGTTCCACAATTTCTCCCGCTGCTTCATGCCCCAGCACCATCGGTAGCTGGCGAGGACGGTTACCGTCTATTACGGACAGGTCGGAATGACAAAGCCCAGCAGCATGGATCTTCACAAGGACTTCACCTTCCCCTGGCTTTTCCAATTCAACATCCTCAATTACCAGTGGCTGGCTTTGATCATAGGGTCGCTCTACGCCCATTGCATGTAATACTGCGGCTCTTATTCTCATGGCGGGATAGTTCTGTTTTCTTTTATAAATTCTTTAATATTCTTACTGATCTTTTCCATTAACAGGGTCCTGGATTCAATGCTTGCCCAGGTGATATGCGGTGCCAGGACAATCTTTTCAGGATTGTTTTCCTGTACAAGCGGATTTTCCGGAACGATTGGTTCCTTTGAAAAAACATTGACCCCCGCCCCGGCAATCAGATCTTCATTAAGTGCCCTTGCAAGATCTGCCTCATTTACAATTTCTCCTCTTCCTGCATTCAGGAGAATGGCTGATCGTTTCATCAGCCTTAACCGATCATAGTTAATCAGGTTGAAGGTAAACTCATTGAGCGGAGCGTGGATAGAAACTATATCCGTAGAGCTTAGAAATTCTTCCAGTTCCAGGCGCAGGGCTGCTCTGTGTTTCGACCTGAAGCAGAATAATAAACTACATCCGTACCAAAGGCTGTCGCAATCCTGGCAACCTGCCTGCGATATTCCCAGTCCGATGATCCCAAAACGTTTGCCAGTCAGTTCCCGGAATGATCTGCCGAAATGTGTGAAGATATCACTGGCCGAATAAAAGCCTTGCTTAACATACTGATCGAAATAACTCAACTTATTCAAGAGGTGCAGCAACAACGCAAACGTACCCTGTGCCACGCTGTTAGTTGAATAATCCGACACATTTTTTACCGGGATCTCCCGCTTCAGGGCGGCTGCTTTATCAATATTATTCGTGCCAGTGGCCGCTACGCAGATGAGTTTCAATTTTTCTGTACTCGCTATCATTTCCCGGTTTAAAACAACCTTGTTTGTCATGACGATATCGGCCTGCCTGATGCGCTCCCAGGTTTGATCGGGTTGGGTAGTGGGGTAATAGATCACCTCACCAAACTGATCCAGCAAATGCTGGTTCGGAATGGTGCCTATGGTTTTAGTATCAAGAAACACTAATTTTATTTGAAAAAGTTGGTTAGGAATATCGGAATGAATATTCTTAACCAACTGAGCCAATTTATTTCAGTGCAGTATTTGATTTGCTATTATTTGCCCTCCCAAGGCCAAACTGATCGGCGATGCGTACTGCTTTACCAGCGCTCATCTGCACTTCCAGCATTTTCTCACTGGCCACGCTGTTGTGAAACTCATCCTTCAGTGTATAAAGTATTGTACGTGTTTTCACATCAATCACTTCTCCACTGGACGGATAAGCATATTTGCCATCCAGGCTGAATGTCACCCATCCTGGCATATCCTGCAGAGGAATGGTGGTAAGTTGCTGGTAGGGTGCAATGGTACTGAAAATATGCAGGCGCATATTATAGCCGTCACATACCCATACTTCTTTTTCATCAGGTGTGAGGCCGATTCCATGGCTCGGGTTGCCATGCCTTCTTACCGGACCCGGGAGCCATCCCTGGACTCCAATGCGAGCGAGTTTTTTGCCTGTCTTCAGGTCGCCTACTTCAAATCCAAGCAGGCTATCCACAGTTACAAAAACAAGGGTTTCATCGCTGTTAATGGTAAAAGGACGGATGCCATTGCCAAAGGGGCCAACCTTTTTGACCACGGTATGGGTCTTTGTATCGGCCACATGCAGCAATGGGGAAGCTATATCTGCTAAATAAGCAAAATTTCCTGATGGTCCATAGATCGTATTGTGTGCTCTTCTCACAACTTCAATTTTTGGAGCAATGATATCGCCCGTTTCACAATCAACCACATTCCAGAATGTTTTTTCCAAAGAAGGGAGATACATGGTCTTTCCATCCGGTGAAATCGACATCCTGTCTGCTCCTCCCTCATATTTTTTTTCCCAGATCACCTTTTCTGTAGCCAGGTCTATGCGCTGAACAGCTTCAAGGGTGCTCACATAAATGCTATTGAGCGGTACACTTACAGCCACTCCCTTCACATTGGAAGGCATAGCGTTTTGTGGACGGTTGATATCGTTTGTTGTTCCTGCGGGATTGTTATCACTAAAGCCTTGAGTTTTGATACGCTTCACAAACCGGTGATTGTTTTCTATATCAAAAACAAGTAGGCCATGACCGCCATAACCGAGGTAGTTACGAATTCCTGGAATAGCCACATACAAATAACGGTTTGTTTTCTGGTTTGCAACAGCAGTTTTTTTTGCAGATGACTGCGCATTCGAAGTAACAGATCCTGCCGTAAGTAGCAATGTAATGAAGGCGCTTAGCATTAATAAACGGGATGTTATTTTCATGTTCTTTTTTTTTAAGTATTAATTTCCTGAATTGTTGAAAGCTGTTAATTATATCCCGGATTTTGCGGGAAAATGGCAGGATCGTTAATCAATTGTACCTGGCTCAACGGCAGAGGATAAACGGTCATATAATCCTTCATCCCGTAACTGGCCATCACGCTCAGGGCCTTTCCTGTTCTTAAAAGATCGAACCAGCGATGACCTTCAAATGACAATTCCAACCTTCGCTCCAGCCCGATCGCATCCCTGGTGCCTACCTGTGAAAGTCCTGCATATATTGGTACTCCTGCTCTCACCCTCACTTTATTCAAATGGGTAAGTGCTTCAGCAGTTTTCCCGTTTTCATTAAGTGCTTCTGCATACATCAGCAACACATCAGCATAACGGATCACTTTCCAGTTTGCCCTGCTATCGCAAGTGGCAAGTAAGCGTACCATGTATTTTTTTGTAAACGTCTGAACGTCGTTTGATGTGGGGATCAGCTTATGAAAGACGCCACTCGCATCAGTAAATCCATCTGCTGCAGTGACATCTTTTCTCTGGTCTCCTGCAGGAAATATGTCGAAAAGAGATCTTGGTGGATTGTTGTTACCGTTTTGCCCGCCCGTTACACCATAAAACGTAGCCAAAGGTGGATTTTTGGGAGTGAAGTTGGTGGTAAAACAATTTCCCTCTCCAATGCCTTGTTCATATTCAATATCAAATATGTATTCGCTGTGGTGTTCATCCTTGGTGAAATCAAAAAGATCATTATACTTTGGCAATAACGCATAACCCAACGTGGTAACTTCCTGCAATTTTACCTCTGCCTTTGGAAAATCTTTGATTGTTAGGTAAACCTTACCAAGCAAAGCCTTTACAGCACCTTTGGTTGCTCTTCCAACATCACTGCCTGAATATTTGACCGGCAATGCATTCTCTGCTTCTAAGAGATCCTTGACAATTACGTCTGCATATACTTTTGCAACGGGAACGCGAACTGATTGATAACCTTCCTCAATAGTAAGTTGCCTGGTAACCACCGGGACATCACCAAATATACGAACCAGGTTGAAATAGGCGAGCGCTCTGAGAAATTTGGCCTCTGCGGAGTAAACATCCTTGCTGATCACGGCTGCCGGATCTGCTTCCGCAATCTTAAACAGCATCATATTTGCGCGGTTGATGATACTGTAGTAATTCCTCCAACTGCTGTTGATAACACCATCATCATTATTGATGGTAAAATTATCCATGGCCGCCGCCGTACCTTTCACCAGTTCGTCCCAGGAGTCATCCCCGCGCATATCGCCATACAGCCACATATTCTGGTATTCTCCCTGGTAATTACCATAAATACCCACGATGGCATCTTTGAAATCCTTATTGGTTTTATATAACGCACCAGTACTTACCGTGGATATTGGACTCAATTCGATAAAACTCTTTTTGCAGGCGGATGACGACAATATCGCGCCAATGATGATGATGGAAATAAACTTTTTCATATCTGTTAGATTAGATTCAATTAAAATCAAAATGTCAGGTTCAAACCCAGTACCACACTCTTTTGCAAAGGGTAATCGTAGTTGGCAACTCCAGGCGAAAGCGGGTTATTGCTCCTGCTGATATCCGGGTTGAAACCAATGTAATCGGTGAAAAGAAAAGGATTGTTTGCACTTACATACATTCGGGCCGAGTTAATTTTCACCTTGTCTATGAGCACTCCCGGGAACTGGTAGCTGAGTGTGATGTTATTGATCCGCAGGTAAGAAGCATCATCCAACCAAAGCGTGCTGTATTCTCCCCTCCAGTTCCCCGTGGGTGTATCATTCGGTCTTGGCGCCCAGCCATTACCGGGTTCGGATTCTGATTTCCAATAGTCGTTCATGATTGAAAGCTGACGGAAACGTGCACGGTTGTTGGTTGACTGACCCCTTTCCAGTGCAAGAACCTTGTTTCCTTCTGTGCCTTGAAAACTGATGCTCAGGTTGATATTCTTATAAGAAAGATTATTGGTCATACCATAATAGAAATCCGGGTAGGGAGAACCGATGATCGTTTTATCAAAACTGTTGATAACGCCATCAGGGGTACCATTGGGACCGCTAACGTCTTTGAACCTGACATCTCCTACCCGGGTACCGTCACGTGCACCCCTGTTGAAGACCGGTCCCTTGGCCAGATCGGCCTGGGAATTAAAAATACCGTCGGAAATCCATCCGAAAAACATACCAACGGGCTGGCCGATCCTGGTGATATTACCGCCAGTGATGATCGGGTCTCCTGATGGGCCCAGTTTCACAACCTCACCCCTGATGGTTGAGACGTTAAAATCGGTTGTCCACTTGAACTGGCCATCGAAGTTCACGGTATTTACAACGAATTCCCAGCCCGTATTCTTTACTTCACCAATATTCTTCAAAGCAGTTCCAAACCCGAGTATGGCGGGGACGTTTACATTCAAAAGCAGGTCATAGTTTCGCGACAGAAAATGATCCACTGTAAAACCTACCCTGCCCTCAAACACTCTTAGATCAAGGCCTGCATTGAAAGACTTTTGTTTCTCCCATGTCAGTCCAGGATTGGCCAGGCGGCCGGGAGCATAGCCACCAACCGCTGAACCACCCAACGTGTATTTGTCGTAGTTAACGGTCGCATACTGGTCGTAGTTACCAATGTTGTTATTTCCGGTTTCACCGTAACTAAACCTGAACTTCAAATCGTCGATGAACTTCAGGCTTTTCATGAACTTCTCATCTGAAACTCTCCAGGCAAATGCCGCCGAAGGAAAAATACCATATTTGTTATTACCACCGAAACGGGAAGAACCATCTGTCCGGAGGGAAGCAGTCAGGTAATATTTTTCATCATAGTTGTAGTTCACTCTTCCCAGGTAGGAAATCAGGGACCACTCATAAATGTCTGAAGATCCGGAAGTAATAATTCCGCTAACTGCACTCAGCGTGGGTACAAGATTATTGGGAAACTTATCACTCATGATGATATTCGATTCAAATGTTTCTTTCTGTGATGTGAAACCCAGCAATCCTGAAATGGTATGCTTATTGAATTTTTTGTTGTAAGAAAGTGTCGTTTCTGTGAGCCAGTTCAGAAAAGTGGAGGCATTGTCAATCCCCACAGCAGGGTTATTATTGAATGCCGGCAGGCTTGGTTTGAATCGTCTACCCTTGATGTTCATCATATTCACTCCTAACAAGACATTTAACTTCAAATCGGGAATTATAGTGTAATCTGCACTGATATTACCCAGGAAACCGGTCTGCTTTTGCTTGCCGATCACTTCTTTTGCAAGTGCCAGCGGATTTTGTGTAGACACTACAGCATCGAGCCCATCTCCAAATGGAAAATAGGATCCATCGGGGTTGGTTAAAATGTAATACTGAGGTATCTGAATCGCATTATAGATAATATCGGAACCCCGGCCTCCATTACTTCCAATTTCATCAACAGATGGACCGCCGATATTTGTTTTATCGGTGTAGGAAGGATTAAAATTCATTTTTAGCGCCATTCTCTTTGTCACTATTACATCTATATTAGCACGGGCAGAATATCTTTTGTAATTGGTATTGATGATAATACCATCCTGGTTAAGGTATTCTCCTCCCAATGCATACTTCACATTTTCCGTACCGCCTCTGGCACTGACCTGGTATTGTTGCATGGGCGCGGTGCGGATCACCCGGTCCAGGTGATTGCTGAAATCCAGCGTTGCACCCGGTTGGGTAGGCGTTTTGCCTTCTAGTACTTGCATGACCGTTATGGGCACTGCCTGTTTCCAGGTAGTAGGATACCCTGTAATAGGATTGCCTTCATCGATATTTCGGTTTTTGATACCATCTAAATAGTGCTGCGCTTCTTCCAGTGCAGTCTGATAAACCGGTATCTTGGCAATTTTCTGAAAGCCCATATAGGTGTCGAAGCCAAATACAGGTTTTCCCGACTTACCTCTTTTTGTATTAATGATCACCACCCCATTGGATCCACGGGAACCATAAATGGCCGTTGCAGAAGCATCTTTCAGCACATCGATGTTCTCGATATCATTAGGATTGATCGCCTGGATACTTGACATGGGAACGCCATCCACCACGTACAGGGGATCGCCACCTGCAGAGATACTGCCCACCCCCCTGATCCTTATTTGTGGTGGTGAGCCGGGTTCTCCGGAACTGGGCTTCACCTGAACACCTGCTACTTTGCCAAGCAATGCCTGGTCAACCCGTGTCACTGCGAGGTCTTTTATCTTATCAGCACTTACAGATGAAACAGATCCAGTCAGATCTTTCCGTTTCTGGGATCCGTATCCAACCACCACCACTTCATTTAATGATTCGGATGTTGATTTCATCTTCACCACCAACGACAAGGTAACATCCTCTTTGATGTTGTAACCGGATAATGTCTGCTCTTCGAATCCGACCGCAGTAAAGTTGAAGCTGTACGGGCCACCAGAGGGCATGCGTAAGAAAGTAAAAACACCTGTGTTGTCTGTTGTAGTACCCGAAGTAAAATTAGTTTTGCTGTTCCTGATAACAACCGAAACACCCGAAAGAGGTTCATTATTGTTGTTGCTGACCAAGCCTTTGACCAGGCTCGGTTGTTCCTGGGAAAATAACGATGAAGTACGAATGATGGAGAGAAGAAAAAGGAGGATGCATATCGGGATCCTCGATTTGATGTGTTTACACTTCATATTGCTGCAATTTTAGCTACTTGATAATAAAAATCGTTATTCTGGCTTTCGTGCTGATTGTTTTCAGTAGCTCCTGTAACTATCAACTATGATAGGGTTGACCAACGGAAAACTAAAAAACAATTAAATATTTATAGAAGACGTATTGTTGGTGACATGCCATCTCCCTGTTTAATTTCCTTGAGCTCTATAGAATAGAAACTTCATAGGAGAGCAAACTCAGATGCAAGATAACAAATGTGAATCAATAATTACTGGGGAACGGCCCTTTCCGGAGAACCCCCAATTGACCAATGGCAAATTATTTTTTTCCTAATAGCGTACTTGTTATTTTATTTTTTTCTCAAGTTAAATAAAGCACGACTCATTTATGTTTCTACTGTTTTGACATACGGGTTGAGCAGACTGGCAATCTGAGCATATCCAGGCCTTCATACCTGCTCAGCTCAAACACCTTCCGCATTTGATGAAGCATTTCGGAGAATGCTTTATCTATAGCTTCCTTCAGTATCTTCACATCAGCGAAGTCGATGATGACCAACAGCGCGAGATACTTCATGCGCTCAACCAGGTGCATAGCCGGGAAAAGCAGGGCCAAGCGTACGAGACAGACTGCGCAGTCGAGAATTATAAACGAGCCATCGATACCGCAATCACCAGCCTTGTTGACGACTATTATCAATCCTGCCGTGAGGCCTTCTACACACTGATTCGGCGCACGCAGGAGGAGCCAAGCGAGGCAGAGCAGGAGCTCCTTGACCAAGCAGAGAGGCTACACGGCCTCGCCACAGTTACCCATGAGGGAAGCTATGCTGGAGATTATCGAGATGAGGCGAGCGAGCAGCTCCAGCGTCTTGTGGAAGCACGATCGAAGCTCGAGGCGCTTGGTGACGAGCAAGGGTCAAGGTCGGAAGATGCAGATCAATCCGATCATTAAGTGGCTACTCCTCCAAGATTGACACACTGGCGGTAAT
>JBBJOD010000065.1:0-13562 GCA_037721715.1 Chitinophagaceae bacterium
ATTGCTTCTTTTCCAAAGGATCACCTTTACACCAGGAAGGAACGTTTCAAGAACATGCAACAGACCTGGGGTGTGGGCAATGTCGCCGATATTAACATCCTGCCATCCCGAAACAAGTAGAATTACCGGATTCTTTTTTGTACCAGCTGCAAGAACAATGTCGGCGAGCGCCAGGCCAATTGCCAAACTGCCGGCATTTTTGAGCCAGTTGCGTCGGTTTAAATGGTGTAGGTTTGTTTTCATATTTAGTGATTGGTAACGGGTTATTTAGATTAAAACAGGTCCGCGTATTTAAAATACACAGCAAGAACATCTTGCAGGTAAACTCTCTACTCGCCAAAGCATGCAGGCTTACCAGTATTATTTCAAGGCATCAAGGTGGGTATGAATACTTCGGCGGACACGATTGAAGAACTGATTCCGTTCTTTTTCCCCGACCGTACTAATATATGTAGATTTCTTCATAAGGTTTTCCAGGTTGGCAAACATGGCGCTATTGAATTTTTCATCACGGGTACCTACAAAATAAAGTACACTGTGATTAAGAAATGTTACACGAACATCGCCGTCAATCATAAATGTATTATCACCCAATATTAGTTCATTTACAAATAACCGATATTCAGGTGCATTGCTTTTAGGCTTCTCGCCTATTAAAAATTTTACTCCAAGTTCTGCTTCCATCTCAATATGATTAATAAGTTCTTCCACTTTTAAAAATAGTAATCTCACATCTGCCGGGTTATCAAATGCGCCCGCTTCATGATAAAATTGTATTTGTCTCAGAGAACTGTTAATACTTTCTATATTCCATATCTCAGTAGTTGGTACGTTGTTGTATAATTCGAGTATTTTTTTACTGATGCCATGAAACGCTTCGTAACGGGGATCACTAATTTTAAATTTTACTCCCTTCAGTCCTTTGTAATGAAGAATGGATTTCATCCAGAAAAAAAACTTAAATGCTGCCAGTTCCGGGATCTGGAAATAAACAAAGGGAGGAATATCCTTCATCAGGTAATAAATGTGCTTTTTCTCGAAACTGTTGACTACTTTGAATTGGTTGTGCACATTTTCAAGCCAGTCTTCAAAGACAGTATCCGAGGAATTATTCAGTTTACCTGTAAAAATGAAAGCATCGTTTTGCAAATGCAACAACTGGTCCATCGAGATTTTGAAGTGACTGCACAATGTCTGTATTTCTTCCAGGTCAATCGGTTTTTCCCCTCTTATGCGACGATAAGCGCTGTCAGTACTGATATTTAAAAGTTCGGCCACCTCATCTACCATTGATAAATGAGGAGGCATTAGCGTTTTTAACTGCTGAAAAAAAACAACCTGAGCGTTAGACAGAGTCATGGGGCGTTTTTTTTTTACTAATTGCAAAAAATCTTTTGAGCTTTTGCAATAATTGCAACTTGACTTAAATGTAATGCAATTTTTTACGAAAAACAATTTCAAATGATATGATAAATAACAGTTTAAGCATTTATCCCATAAGCAAGTTCCCTGCAGGGTATCTATCAATTATGAAGAGGTGTTTTGTAATTATATCTTTAATTTGAAAGAACAGCTACCAGGTAATAATTTTCTTATGAAGCTTATTTGTTTTCTTCTTGTAATGGGAACGCATCTTTTAAGCTATAGCCAGGATAACTTCTCTACAAGGCAAACAATCTAAGAATAGGAAGCGCAGGGGCAGTAGGTGGAGCCCTTATTGGAGGACTCGTCGGCATAATCGCCAAAAAGCGGTCTATCATCGGGGGCAACAAAGAGAAATTCCAGGAAATGCAAACGAGTGTAATGGACATCATGTACGGTAGCCGGCAAAACAAAAAATGATCCGATATGAAAAATACTCATTCATTCCTCCTCTTCAGCTGCTTAATGATGTTTGTTCATCAAGGGAACACTCAACCCTATCTGGACCTGATCAACGCGCGTTTAACCAATAGCCCCGAAGCAGGCATGATAAACCGGGATAAAGAGAAAATTAAACTTAGTTATTACAATATCAGCACTACCATACCATTGCTTTTTAAGAATAAGAAAGACGCTGTTATTGTCAGCCCGTTCTTTGAAAAATGGCAGTTTGAGTTGGTGGATAAAAACGAAGAGCATCATTATTACGGACTGGCATTACCGGTCTCATTCCTGAAACAGATCAACCTGAAATATAGCCTATTAATTACCGGTATATTAAGAATGAATGATTCATCTGCCGGGTTTACCATGAAAAAGCAGGTAGGGGGCGCAATTATAGCCAGCTACAAAAAAAGAGAAAACCTAACCTTTAAATTTGGCGCCTATGTCAATGGCGAATATTTTGGTTTATTTATTATGCCCCTACTGGGTATTGATTGGCAGATCAATGAAAAGGATGGTGTTTTTGGTGTATTACCTGGAAATTTAACCTATCAACATCTGCTTTCACAAAAATTCGGGTATGGCATCGCATTCAGAGCACAAACTAATTCTTATAACCGTCCAACAGGCAAGTATACCCGCATAAACGAGAATCAATTGGGTGGCTTCGTTGATATTTATCTTTCAAAAAATATTGTTCTGAATGCAGAAACTGGACATAGTTTTTCCGAAAGATCAGAACGGATCAAATTCATCCATGCAGGAATGGGAACTGCGACCAGAAATATTATGACTACGACGTTAACGATAACTTTTATTACAAGCTGTCACTAGCTTATCGCATATCATTCAGAAAATAATCTTCTCAATAAAGCATGGCAGCACCATGATAAAAGCTCAATTAATCCCCCTTTAACTATTACTTTAAAAGATCCGGTTATCACAACCTGGAGTTACCAATTAGTGAGTGATCGAAAGTGATGTATTCGAATTGCAACAATTTATTATTTCTTGGCTACAGTTATAACAGCGATTGCCGAAAAGCTGCGACAGAGTAGGCAAAATTTTAATAACAAGGTTATGAAAAAGACAATTTGTTTATTAGCCGTTATTATATTGGCGCAGGTCCTTTGCATCAGGCTATGGGCTCAGAAAACAATTATAAGCGGTACCGTGAAAAACAGCGTTACGAATGAGAAGGTCTCATCCGTATCCGTAACCGTAAAAAACAAATCCGAAGGAACCTTCAGCGATGACAAGGGCAATTTCCGCCTGCCTGTTGCAGGAAGCTTTCCAATTATTTTAATGGTCTCATCCGTTGGATTTGAAAACCTGGAGCTTACAGTAATTAACAATTCTGAGAATCCTGAAGTCAGGTTAACTCCTGCTGCAATGCTGGGGCAGGAAGTGGTTGTTTCAGCTACCCGAACACCTACCAGGTTTCTAGAATCCCCTGTATCTGTTGAACGATTAAATATCGCTGCCATTAGAAATGCTGCAACTCCCAGCTTTTATGAAAGCATTGCCAACGTGAAAGGTGTAGATCTTACCACATCCAGTTTAACTTTTCGTACCGTAAGTACGCGGGGATTTAATGGCAGCGGCAACCTCCGCATGAACCAGTTCATGGATGGAATGGATAACCAGGCTCCCGGGCTGAATTTTTCCTTAGGCAATTTGCTTGGAATGAGTGAACTGGATGTTGAAAGCGTGGAGCTCCTGCCCGGCGCGTCTTCTGCCTTATATGGTTCAGGTGGGTTAAACGGTACCCTTCTCATGAACAGCAAGAATCCATTCAAATACCAGGGATTCAGCTTCCAGGTTAAAGAAGGCATTATGCATGTTGATAAGAAACAGCGTGATCCGTCACCTTATCATGATCTGTCGATTCGTTGGGCTAAAGCCTTTAATAGATTTGCATTCAAGATCAATACGCAGTTCATAAAGGCCCAGGACTGGCAGGCAAAGGATGTAAGCAATCTTGCCCGTACCAATATTGTCAGTAAACAAATACCGGGCGACCGGAATTCAGACATCAACTATGATGGTGTAAATGTATATGGCGATGAGGTGAATGCTGACATGTATGCTACCACGCAAGCTATCATATACCAGGTAGTAGAACGATATAAGGCAGCAGTTATTGATGGGGGAGGAAAAGAACCGACGCCTGATGAAATAGATAGATTTATGTTAAACCATCCGCAATACATGGTATTCTGGATAGCGATGAAAAACGGCCTGATACCAAAGAAAAGAGTATCTCGCTCGGGTTATAATGAAAAAGATTTAGTGGATTACAAGACCTACAATTTAAAAGTCTCCGGTGGTCTTTATTACAATATCACCAGTAAAACGGAAGCGTCGCTGATCGGTTATTGGGGAACAGGAACAACGGTATATACTGGCGCAGACCGTTACTCACTGAAAGGTGTTAAAATGGGTCAATATAAAGCAGAAATTAAAAACAAGAACTGGTTTCTCCGTGGCTATACCACGCAGGAAAATGCCGGGGAAGCATACAATACCACAGCTTTGGCCTCTTACATTAATGAATCATGGAAAGTGAGCCAGCAATGGTTCCCTGAATATATCGGAAACTTTGCGGGCGCCAGGTTAAAGGGGGCAACTGAAGCAAATGCACACCAGCTTGCCAGGAGCAAAGCCGATTCAGGACGTTTATTGCCGGGAACACCAGGCTTTAACGAACAGTATGAGAAGATTCGTAAAGTACCTATTTCAAAAAAAGGTGCGTTATTTTTGGATAAGACCGACCTGTGGCAATTTGATGGCCAGCTAAACCTGAGTAGTAAAATCAAAGTTGTAGATGTATTGATCGGTGGCGATTATAAGCAATATATATTAAACTCCGAGGGCACGTTATTTGCCGACACAGCGGGCCGGATCAAAATTTCAGAATGGGGAGCTTTTTTACAGTTGCAAAAAGATTTATTCCATAGTAGATTGAAGCTTACCGCATCCGGACGCTATGATAAGTCAAAAAATTTTGAAGGCCGCTTTACACCACGTGTGACGGCTTTAATAAAAGTTACCGATAATAATAATATCCGGATGTCTTATCAAAGTGGTTATCGTTTCCCCACCACACAGGATCAATACATCAATTTGTTCACCGGTACTACTACCTTAATTGGCTCCTTGCCTGAATTTGCCGATTATTACAACTTTAAAGGCAACCCGGTATATACGGCACAAAGCATTGCAAAATACAGGGAGACTACTAATCTTTCTGATCTTCAAAAAGGCCAATTCTCCAAGCTGGAATCAGAAAAGGTAAACTCTCTGGAGTTTGGTTATAAAGGCCTGCTTGCAAAAAAACTGTTGATTGATCTTTATATATATTTCAGCAAATACAACGACTTCATTGGCCGGGTGGCTGTTGGCCAGCCCAGATCTGCGGCTACCGTTACTGATCTCCTCAGCTCATTCACTACTAAAAGTTTCGCCTATGCACAGAACGTGAATCAGGATGTTAAGGCCCGAGGATTTGGATTAGGATTAGAATACAGTGTGATAAAGGGTTATACCGCAAACCTGCATGTATCATCTGATAAGATATTTAATGTTCCTGCTGAATATATCTCCTTCTTCAATACTCCGGCGTACCGGTTTAATATTGGCCTGGCTAATGAACATGCGTGGAAGCAATTTGGATTTAATTTGAATTACAGGTGGCAGGATAAGGTAGACTGGGAAGGAACCTTTGGTACAGGCTCAGTTCCGGCTTATGGCACTTTAGATGCACAAATCAGTTATAGAATTAATGGCACGAAAAATATGTTCAAGATAGGTGCTTCCAACCTGCTGAATAAATATTATTACAGTGCATTTGGAAACCCGCAGGTAGGTGGATTGTTCTATGTTAGCTTTGGGTATAATATTTTATAAATGTAACTGCCAACCACAAAAGCAAGGGCCGTTTGAAAATGACCAAATGACAGAGGGGTATAACAGTAAAGGGCAATCATTCTCTTGTAACTTGACAGTCGACGCAGCAGGGTCTGCAGCTTTAGGTATCTTGCAAGGCGAGCGGAGCGATTCTCGTAGCTACATGAGTTGATTTGTATTGGTGTTTTTAGAGGCCGTTTTGAATCATTTAGCTGTATGCACGGTGTTCTGTAAGGAAATAGCGGCTTCTATATCAATTGGCAGGGCTATAGATTTCAGATGTTTCATTTGTTGGGTAGTGATCATTTTTTTAATGGATGACGGAAGCAGCTTATCCAGTAACATTAAGAACTGGTTTAATTTTCCGGGTATGATCACTTCGCGTCCTTTCAGTAAACCATTAATAGCAATCGGGGCAACGTCTTCCGGATTCATGATAGACAAACGCGGCAACCGACTCATAGACTTATGCAGCAACGTTAAAGCCACGTTGGTATTCATACCACCCGGGCAGATCACACTTACATGAATGCCCTCTGCTTTTACCTCCCTGTGCAGGCTTTTTGAAAAGAAATAGATGTATGACTTAGTGCCCCCATATACCTGCTTTTTAACCAGAAAGAAAAAACAACTCATGCTCCCAACATTCAGAATATAAGAGGGCTTGTTTTTCTTAAGCGTATCCAGAAACAAGTGGGTGATCATGGTAGTAGCCAGTACATTTAATTTAATCTGCCGCTGGTATAACTGAAGGCTTCCTTCTCCAAAACTCACAGTACTTCCAATGCCAGCATTATTGATGAGCATATTAACCGGCAACTGAAGTGCAGACACTACTTCAAAAAGCGCAATACAGTCTTCTTCTTTTGACAAGTCTTTTTCAATCGGCACTACATCAACCTCGTAATTTCGTTTTAAATATGCCGCCAGGTAATTTAGCTCGGCCCCCGGAAGAGACACCAGGATGAGATTCATTTTTTTTGCTGCACATTCAAAGGCAAGTGATTTTCCAAATCCTTCACTGGCGCCGGTGATCAAGGTGTATGTGTTATGCATGTTCTATATTTTTTAAAAACCCGGTGGTTTGTTGAAGGCCGGTATGTAAAGGAGTGATATGATATCCCAATTCACAAATCGCTTTGTCACTACTAAGAGCTTTGTTGCAAAAAAAGTGATGTACCCCTTTGGCAGTAAAGAATGGTTCCTTCCCGCTAACCTTACATTGCAGCCATTGCAACGAGGCTATACACTTAAAAACAAATGGAGGAACCGGAATAACAGGGGCTTTTGCACCTGATACCGAGCGAAGCCTCTGAAAAAGCTCTGTATAAGAAATGTTTTCACCGCCCAGAATATACTTTTCCCCGCCAACACCTTTTTGCATGGCAAGCAGATGACCTTCTACCACATCGTTTATAAAACAATAATTGGCGAGAAAGCTGGCAGGCTTTGGAATGAATGTTATTTTCCCTTTTATAAAATTTTTTATAGCGCGGTTAACGCTGAAAGGATGGGTTTCAATACCCGGTCCATACACTTTGGAAAGGGAAACAATTACGCCAGACAACCCTTTTTTTTGGCAGTATTCTTTTACCAGGTTCTCCGCCAATAATTTTGAAAATTCGTAGTCATTGTCGATTCGGGTATTACGTGGATCGGTTTCACACATGGGAACATTAATTGATGGCCCTAACACACCACAACTGCTGGTAAACACTACTTTTTTCACCCCTTGTTCAAGTGCCTCGTCCAATACATTCCGCGTACCTTCTACATTTGTTTTATAAAATATCGAAGGATCCTTTGCCCATAGCTTTACCAGTGCTGCTGTATGAAACACTTGTTTACATTCCGTTAATGGCTGAATTATTGTTGAACGGTCCGTAATGTCTCCTGTGAATACCCGTATGTTTTCATGTTTTGGAACATGGGGAGATGAAGGGTCCCTTACCAAAACATGAACGCAATCTCCGTTTTGTGCCAGTCTTAATGCCAGCGCATGACCAACGTAACCTGTAGCGCCGGTGATAAAAATTTTCATTATTTAACAGCTTTAGTAGTACAAGAATGAAATCTATATTATCGCATTCCCTAATCGAGTGGTGTCACCAGTTGCCATTTGAATGCCGGCGATACAGATTTAGACAGAAGGCTCATCCGGCAAAGGGCGAATCCAAAAGGAATACAGCAAGTCTTTTTAACGTTCTTGCCATTATGATTTACCTAACTAAAATAAATTGTAGGGAATACAGGCTATGATGCACTTCAACCCTTGTACAAATACTATCCTGATAGAAGTAATAATTATAACTACCATCTGGCAACGTTACCTTGTATTCATGCGTTCCTGTTTTTACTACCGGCACAAATTCACTGAAGTTGTCTGCATAAGCTTTACTGACCAGCCTCGGTTCAGTACAATACAAACTCAGTAAATTGAAACGGATAGGGTAGCTGTTAAAAAGAACTGCGCTTCCCTCTTTAGTCACCAGGTAAGAATTCCCCTCTAATTTCGTTTCTCTGTTCGTTTTTTCTTTTCCATTTAATTTTCGGAATATGGAAGAGAAGATCAGTATACCATTCCGGTAAATGGTTTCTTCCTTTGCCCATATTGTCAACAAGAGTATGAATCGTGCTTTTACTTCTGATTGAACCCTGAGATGTGTGGAACATCCTTGGATAAGTTGCTGAAAGTACATTTTACCAATCACATCCCCATTACGTATCACCTGGTAATTGAGCTTTAGTTCCTGTGCTTTTAAGGTTAATGAAAATAGAAAAACAAGTATTAAAATGCCCGCCTTCCGGACGATGTGTAGGCGTAATCGCTGGCTTATTCGTTTTAAAAATTCTTTCAAATTTCCGGCGATCCGGTACTCCCGGATCATCAAAAGAGTTAATGCAAGTAGCATGGTAGTCGCTTTAGTGGTGTGAAATATTTTTATTGAAATTAATACCACCCTCTTCTAATCACTAATTGATAAATACCTACGCATGATCGCTACAGGCAGGATCTATTTTTTTTCGACAATTCTTCCTCAAAGCAGGTTGTTTGTTGCAAAAAACGGCTCTTGATCCTGAAGTATTAGCAACTTCTACTGAACAATTTTACTCAGAAAGGCAGAGAATACTAAAATTTGAGGAGATGCACTAAGGGCATTTAAAGACCTGTGCAGTAAGAAAAGATATAGCATCTCCAAGAAGAGCAACTTCTATTCCCTTCCCCTGGGTAAGTATTGGGGAGAGGAAGCATTATAAGGCATCCGAACCGAATAATTTTCTATTCGAAAACTGGTATTTTTTATTTTTTAGTAAGCACAGTTTGACAATTCCAGGCGAGGCGTTTAAAAAGCAATAGCTTTAAATTTAATAAACCAATTGCATTCGTTGTCAAACATATTTTTTTACCGGTAATCTAAAGATTTGCCGAGGTTCGCATTGGTCAAAGATTTCAGAAAGTACAGTTAAAAAATTGAAGCCATCATGAAAAATATTTTATCCTGCTTGCTTTTTGCCTTTATCGCTTTTTCCTCCCTGCATTCACAAACACTGGTTACAGCTGTAGAGGCTGAAAGAGGTGTTTTAACTGGTGTTACCATTGCATCAGACGCTTCAAGTTCAGGCGGTCAGTATGTAACCGGCTTTGATAATACCGGAGATAAAGTAACAGTAACCGTAAACGTTCCCAGATCATCATTTTATAATCTGACGATAAGATACAGAAGTACTTTTGGCGATAAAACACAGGACCTTTATGCCAATGGAACTTTTGCGGGTAATATTGTTTTTAAAGGATCCGGCACTTTTACAGATTTGAATACGGGCACTGTGTCATTGAACGCCGGAGACAATACTATTTCTATTCAGAAAAACTGGGGGTATATAGATGTAGATAAATTCACTATATATACGTTGCTTCCAAATATTTTTAATATCGCTACTACTTTGATTGATGGCCAGGCAACTACGGAAGTAAAAGGTTTATATAGTTATCTGTTATCCAAGTTTGGCCGCCAGATTATTTCAGGGTCAACAGGAGATTATTACGACACTGTAAAACAGATTGTTAGCAAATCTCCATTGCTAAGGGCATGGGAATTTGCGAGTTACTCACCGATGTATCCATACAAATGGAACAACGGGGGCCATGTGTTCGGGTCTGTTGATAACCATGATGCGGAAAATGCGATCAACTGGTACAATAGCACCGGAAAAAAAGGAATCGTTGCGCTTCATTGGCATTGGAGTTCCCCATCCGGTGGCACAGCAGGAACTAATACTTTTTATACTAATCTAACAACTTTTGATGTATCCAAAGCCGTTATCCCTGGCATGCAGGAAAATACTGATATACTGCGCGACATTGATGCAATAGCCGTTCAACTAAAAAAATTAAGTGACGCCGGTGTGCCGGTATTGTGGCGTCCATTGCACGAGGCCGGTGGAGCATGGTTTTGGTGGGGAGCAAAAGGGAGTGGCCCTGCAAAGGCCCTTTGGGATATTATGTACGACAGGTTACACAATTATTATGGCCTGCATAATCTTATATGGGTATGGTCCACACCTGAAGCAGATTGGTATCCCGGAAACGATAAAGTTGATATCATAGGTTATGATTCCTATCCGGGAGCCTATCAGTATACTCCCCAAAAGAATATGTTTGATCATTTATACAACGTTACGGCTGGCAAAAAGTTGATAGCCCTGTCAGAGAATGGGCCTGTGCCAGATGTGGGGAATGTGTTCAGTTCAGCAGCAACATGGTCCTGGTTTATGACCTGGAACAATCTTGCTACTGCTCAAAATACAAACCAGCATTTAATGGATGTATACAATGATTCCAGGGTGATTTCTCTCGAAAACTATGAATCTACTTTGCCTGTTTCATTAATTTTGTTTACCGCCCAGGTACAAGGGAAGAAAATAGCTATTGAATGGACAACAACCATGGAAGTTAACAGCGATTATTTTGAAATCAAGCGTTCGTCAAATGGAGTTGATTTTCATTCTATGGCAACTGTAACAGCAAAGCGCAACAGTTCTATAAAAAGTAATTATGCCGTTTTCGATAACAATCCTTCCGCAGGAACAAATTACTATCAACTCATTCAGTATGATATTGACGGAAAGGCTGTTAATTATGGCATCAAGACCATCAATTTTAGCAGTCTCTCTGAGGTTTCTGTAAAGATATATCCTAATCCAATAAATGAAACTACCGGTATTCTCCTTACTAATTTCAAGGATAAAAAAATAAGAATGAGTCTTGTAGATATTTTGGGAAAAGTCATTATGCAAAAGGAAGTAAAAACTTCAAATGGACAAGGATATTTTAAACTGAATGTGGGTGCAAAACTTAGGGCAGGCAATTATATTTTACATGTACAGGGCGATGGAGGATTGAGGGAAAGCCTGAAAGTTATTATCAAATAGTTTATCATGTCTGAGCCGCCGCTATCCCGTCCCCTGCCCGAATGTGTCGCAGTTCCTCCTCAAATATTAAGTATCTCATGTCATTCTGCGTTGGATTCTTTTTTATAATTAATATCCATCTCAGCACCCTTATCGCCTTGTTGTTTCATCCAATCAGAAAGCTTGACTTTATAATTCTCTATTTGCTTTTTATAAGTTGGATCATCTGCAAGATTGTGTAATTCATAAGGGTCTTTTTTAAGGTCATAAAATTCTATAGCGGGTCTTTTTATAATTCGTTCTGTGAGATTTTTTGCTGTAACAGAAGTTTCAGCAACCTTCAACCAACCTAGCCAATAACTGTCTTTTTTGGCCGGGTTCATCATATACTTGATATAATAGTTTTTATCTGGCGTAAGATTTAATAAGAGCTTATACTTAGTATCTCGTATATCCCGGATAGGGTAAGGAGGACCTTCAGGAATATTGTTATGAATACCATAAGCATAATCACGATTACTGCTGCTATTGCCTAATAACACAGGTAAAAAACTTTTGCCATCTAAACCATTAACAGGCTTACCACCTGCTATTGCTACAAGCGTTGGTGTTACGTCTTCGTATTGTGCAATGGCTGCTGTTTGTGTATTGGGTTTTACTTTACCCGGCCATTTAACTATCATTGAACTTTTTTGCCCATTGTCGTATAGGGTCCATTTACCACCCGGAAATTGAGGTCCCTGCTCGCCCAAAAAAATTACGATTGTATTCTTATCCTGTCCTGTTTCTTTTAACAAATTTATTACATCACCTACCTGGTTATCTAACCTTCTTACTTCAGCTAAATATTTAGTAAATTCTTGTCTAACCTCTTTTGTATCTACCCAATGTGGTGGTAACACTAATTTGTCTGCATTAAATTCAGAAGGGTCACCCATAGTCCATGGAGCATGTGGATTAATGCTCATAATAAATAAGCAGTAGGGCTTTTCATTTGTCTGAGTAATAAATTTCCTTATATCATCCAATTCATAATCATCTTTGGGAGAAACGCAATTAGGTTCGAAGCCTTTTAAAATTTTGAAAGGAAAAACAGATTCAGGTTTAGTACTATGATTTTTTCCTGTAAGGGCTACTGTATAACCCATATTTCCCAAATAATGACATACACTTTTAAGACTATCATTATACACAGATTTATGATTTTGAAAAGAACCATGGCGCATAGGATAAAGTCCTGTAAATAATGATGCTCTTGTAGGCACACACATGGTTGCTGATGCAATCATATTATTAAACTTCATGCCCCCGGCAGCTAAAGCATCAATGTTCTTTGTAACAAGGTTTTTACCTCCATAACAACTTAACTGCCTCGAATCCAAATCATCTGCCATTATAATTATAACATTAGGTTGCTGTGCCATGCTAATATTGGTCAACGTTATAAAAACACATAAATGACAGATCTTAGAACCAATTAACCGCTTTAGTATTGAGTGATTCATTAGATATAACTGTTATTTTTTTTTTAAAGTCTGACATGTCCCTCTCACCTGCTTCTTTACATTTCACATTCCTGCTACTACTTTTTTCACTGATGAATTTGCTACATGTACTACATCGATATCATCCATCCAAACCTCATCTCCCGGTGCAAGCTTTCCAAATATAATGCAATGCGATAAGTATGATCAAAAGGAATTTCAACAGATCTATAAGTGGATTTGCCTGCTTTTTGAGACCCCTTTATTTGCTGGTCTATAACATTTTCAAAGTTACCATTTTCTTTTTCAAGTGGTAACCATAATGACATATTAGTATTCACTTTTGTATTTATAGCCACCTTGATTTTTGCACTTTACTAGCTTTTAAAGGCCGGTTCATGTGAATTCCGGCAGGTGTATGACCGGGCTTTACGATTCAAGATATGTGCGGAGTTCTTACCTGTAAGCCGGCTTGTATTATCAGTCAAAGTTTCGGTTTCAACGCCATTTTCTTTCTTTGCAACCCAGCCTCCAAGTTAAGTATAAAACCGCCATTGATCTTTCTTCTGTAAGCCTGCATTCTTATACCCATATTCTCTTGTATCCACAGCAAAGCATTTACACTTTTAGCGCACTTCACCCACCTGTTATACAATACCGTTTACTCTTTCATCGTTGGTTTGATGCAGGATTAAGCTGTTCAGAAGGATCTGTTTGCATATTATATTAAGGGTATCAGACAAAGCTAATAGCCCAAGTTCTGCACCAGGTTTTTATTTGCATCGATTTCTGATTGAGGAATTGGAAACAGTACCTGATATGGTTTAGCGGGAAGTCCCCTGCTTATGGCATTCTGTATAAATATTCCCTGTCTTATAAAATCTTCACGCC
>JBBJOD010000066.1:0-13558 GCA_037721715.1 Chitinophagaceae bacterium
CGATTGCTCTACCTGCACATCCGTGGCATAAAGAAGCCTGTCCTGGTAATTGATGAAGAAATCATGTGTAGTTTGCCAGTTATTTTTTGCATGAAGAAACAGGTTGGACATACGGGCCAAATCTACCGCCATATTAGGATATTTATCCAGTCTTTTTGCCAGCTCTTCAAGGCTCCATTCAAGGCTTCCCAGGTGGGCGCCCACAAAGCGAAGGCCTGGATGCTTTTCGAGCATATGATCCCGCGCCTGAATTTGACTTTCATAGGATGGATATTCCGGATGCAGGTACATATGGTATTCAGGATGCTGCCCGTAATAAGACCGGTGCAATACCATTTGCTCCAGGGGTAGCCAGCACTCTCTTGGTTCGCCCAGATGCCCGATCAAAGTGATGTTATTTTTTTCCAGGTAACCAAGTATCGGATCAAATGAAGGGTCATCAATCATTATAAAATTCCCGTTCTTATCTTTTAACTCCATACCGATGTTTTTCCAGACTTTTACCGCTATGGCGCCATTTTGAAATGACTGCTTCAGGCTGTCAATAGCATCCTGCTGCCATCGGACTTTACCCCAATTTTTAACAGAAAACGTAGTAGCATATATAACCTCCCCAGGAAACGATCTGGACTGCAGGATGGCGATCTTTTCCTGCTCTTGCATGGGTATGCCAAAAGGCCTTTCATCAACTATGTCAAGCAGTCTGAAATTATCTGACCTGGCCTGGTTGATGAAAGGCGTATCATATGTATTGAGGTGGACGTGGGTATCGAACTTTTCAACGGCGGCAAAATCATTAACAGAATAAAAGGTCGTCGATGTCTTGCTATTTAATACAGTTTTATTTACTGAAGTACAACATGGAAAAATAAATAACCAGCTGATTAATGCCAAGTGATAAAACTGCTTGAAGTAATTCATTTTTGCACTATTTATTTATCAGCAAAATAAAGATTTTTATTCAGGCCGTGTCTTTTTCACGTTACAATTACGGCAAGACTGTTAATTTCCACTGTCAACATAGTACATAGAATGTGATACTGGAAGAATATAAAACAGTTTAGAAGTGTCGTATTTGGAAGAAAGGGAATTAAATTGTAATTTTTGATTACCTGGGTAACAATCAAAAAGCACCAACATGTCGATAACAAAAGAAGCGGAACTACGTGGCATGGAAAAAGTAAGTGAAGCAGTTGCTATTACACTTAAAGAGATGAGAGCGTTTGCACAGCCCGGCATGACCACTAAGCAGCTGGATGAATTTGGAGGGAGAATCCTTGGTAGTTTCGGGGCTAATTCTGCTCCATTTTTATCATATGACTTCCCGGGCTGCACCTGCATAAGCATAAACAATGAAATTGCCCACGGCATTCCGGCGAAAAATAAATCACTTAAAGAAGGTGACCTGGTTAACATAGATGTTTCCGCTGAACTAGACGGCTATTGGTCAGACAATGGCGGTTCGTTTGTACTTGGCCGTGACATCAACCATCACCAGCATCTTGTAGATAGTTCCAAACAGATTTTACAGAAAGCGATCAGCAGTATCAAGGGAGGAGTTCGCATTTCGGAGATCGGGCTGCTGATAGAAATGGAAGCCAAAAAGCTGGGTTACACGGTTATTAAAAATTTAACCGGGCATGGCATTGGAAAAAAGCTCCATGAGGCACCACATGAAATTGCAAACTATTGCGACCGATCTAACCACACAAGGTTCAGCAAGAATTCAATAGTGGCCGTTGAGACATTCATTTCCACCGGCTCAACTATTGCCAACGTTGAAAAGGATGGTTGGACGCTCACCGGTAATAAGGGCGGCTTTGTTGCTCAACACGAACATACCATCCTGGTAACAGGTGGTTACCCGGTGATCCTGACGAAAGCGAACGGTATCTGGAATTAGACGCTGCCGGGGAATAGCTGAAAGCAAGCACCTGCCGATTTACGCTTACATTTGCCAATAAACTTCAGCATGACCCTGGCTCCCGGCAAAAAAATCTACTTCATTTCCGATTTTCATCTTGGGGCACCAGATTACAAAAACAGCATTACCAGGGAAAAACGAATTGTGCAATTTCTTACATGTGCGCAGCAGGATGCCGCTCAAATTTTCATCGTTGGTGACCTGTTCGATTTCTGGTATGAGTATAAAACGGTGGTTCCAAAAGGCTACACACGCATTCTGGGTAAACTGGCCGATCTGACAGATAGCGGCATCCCTGTTTCTTTTTTTGTAGGCAACCACGATATGTGGATGAACGGCTACTTTGAAAAAGAACTGAATATTCCCGTTTACTACCACCCAAGAGAATATGAATTCAACCGGAAAAAATTCTTTATAGGTCATGGCGATGGATTAGGGCCGGGCGACAATGGTTATAAATTCCTTAAAAAAATTTTCCGTAATAAATTATGCCAACGGATGTTTGGCATTTTGCATCCTGCATGGGGTATTGGTATCTCAAATTATTTCAGCAGAAAAATCAGGGAAGCTACTGGTATAAAAGAATAACAGTTCCTTGGAGAGAATAAGGAGTGGCTGATCATCTATTGCCGGGAAGTACTGAATAAAAAACACGTTGATTATTTTATTTTCGGACACCGGCACTTGCCGATAGATTTTCTGCTCAAAGAAAATAGCCGATATATTAATCTGGGAGACTGGATACGCTACGATAGCTATGCAGTTTTTGATGGAGAAAATCTGACATTGAAATATTACAACACTTGAAACAACTGGCAGGTACCATACTATTCATCTTATTCCTTACAACCTGTATTGCTCAGCAGCAATCTTTCAAGGAAATCAATACGATACGCGGCGATATCGTGGATTTTCAAATTGACAACCTTGGAAATGTATTCATCATCAGTAGCAATAACCAGTTAAAAAAAATAAACCACGCGGGTGATTCTGTCGGTGTATTCAATGATGTAAGACAATATGGAAAGATATCTGCAGTGGATGCTACCAATCCGCTAAAAGTGCTGTTGTTTTACAAAGACTTTGCAAACATAGTAGTATTAGACCGTTTCCTGAATGTACGCAACACCATCAACCTTCGCAGGCTGAATATTTTGCAGGCTAGAACCATCACTCAATCGTACGACAATGGCATTTGGACTTATGATGAGCAGGATGCCAGGCTGAAGCGGTTAAGCGATGATGGCACCATTGTAGATCAATCGGCAGACTTCAGACTGCTGTTGGAAGCGGCTCCTTCACCTGTAAGCATCATCGATCAGAACCGCCTTGTTTATTTGTATGATCCCGAGAAAGGCCTTTTTATCTTTGATTACTTTGGCACGCTTAAAAACAAGGTTGCCTTACTGGGCTGGGAAGATTTCCAGGTGCTCGATGGTAAAGTTTTTGGGAGAAAACAAACAACGATTCAACAATACGAACCTGGCACCCTGACTATGAAAGAACAGAACCTTCCTTTGATGCTTTCAGGAGTTACCAAGTTGAAAATTTCAGGAAAGAATTTGTATTGCCTTAAAGATGGCACTATAAAAGTGTATGCCTTTTAACCGCTATTTTTGTTCTTACTCAATGGTAGAAATCTATGCGGTCTTTTTTACAACAGGTTTTTTTTGATAATACGGTTCGTGATTACCTGGTACTGGTGGTTGCGATATTGTTGATACTGTTATTCAAAAGATACCTGTCAAGGTATATTGCCACTACATTTTTTCGTTTGTTACACAAGGCTTCCTGGAATATTGGCAAAGAGGAATTTGTTAACCTGTTAAGAGGCCCCATTCATGTCTTTCTTGTTCTGTCGGTGGTTTTTTTCATGTTGGATAAAATGAACTTCCCATCCTTTCTACAATTTAAAATCCATCGTATTCCGTTTCAGGATATTGTAGAATCTTCCGGTAAAGCCATCATTATCGTAACCTTCATCTGGCTCCTGCTCCGGCTGATAGATTTCGTGGCGCTTACCCTGCAGCAGAAAGCTGATATTGCGCAAGGTATTTCTGCAAACCAACTGGTCGTTTTTTTTAAAGATTTTCTTAAAGTAATACTTGTTTTCATTGGCATCCTGCTGCTGATACGCTTCACACTTAACAAAGACATTGCTCCTCTTTTAGCAGGTTTTGGGATCGTAGGCGCGGCACTTGCGCTATCGGCCAGGGAAAGCCTTGAGAACCTGATCGCCTCTTTTATTATATTTTTTGACAAGCCCTTCTTTCCCGGAGACCTGGTGAAAGTGCAACAGATAACGGGTACGGTTGAAAGAATAGGCTTGCGCAGCACACGCATCCGCACAGATCAAAAAACATATGTTACAGTTCCCAACAAGCAAATGGTTGACAGCATCCTCGACAATTTAACCCTGCGCACGCAGCGAAGAGGCTTTCTGTCATTGGAAATAAGCGGAGCCACTCCTTACGAACTGGTGCAACAATTAATTGCCGGCATCCGCAAGATACTGCAACAACAAAACGAAAATGTACAAACCTCGAGCGTAGTGCTAAGCGATATCACAAGAAACAGTTTTGTTATACAGGTGGAATATTTTACCGGAGACATTGCGATGGAAGCATTCAATAACATACGAGAAGAAATGAATCTTTCTATCATACAACTGATGGAAGAAAGCAAGGTTAAACTAGCCGGAAGGGAGCAGGAAATGGTGGTTGCTCAAGCGTAGCTGTCAGCTTTCGGGTATCGTGCTCAAACATCCATCACTCATCACCCATAATTCATAACTCATCATTGCCCATTCACTATAGCCCATTCACTACAACGCCCATTCACTACAGCGCCGCCCTGAGCTCTAGTAAAAAGGCCCTTATCTTCTGCAGTGATTGTACCATTTCAAACTTTCGCTCAGCCATGGTGCCGTTTATTTTTAAGTATTCTTTGGCTCCTTCCATGGTGAACTTTCGCTGGCGTAACAAGTGATGAATAAGGCAAAGGCTTTTGATATCGGCGGGCCGGAAGAAACGGTCGCCTTTTTTATTCTTTTTTGGTTTAAGTATATCAAATTCATTTTCCCAAAAACGAATGAGTGAATGGTTGATCCGGAACATGGCGGCCACTTCACTCATCGAGTAATATTGTTTTTGAAAAAGGATATCATCTGCAGGCACTTCAACAAGGTCGGCTTCTGCATCCGCATCTTTCAGCGATTTACGGCCTCTTTTGGCTGGAAGCTTTTTTATAATCAATGACTGATCCTTGGGTTTACGGCCTCTTTTTTTAGGTGTTACTTCGTTTTTGCCGAGATCCGCTTTCTCCTTTTCAGCACCATCTGAACTGAAATCAAATGTTATCTGTTTAAGTGATTTCAAAATACGGCTATTAAGGTTAGAGAATTCCCTGCTATGAAGAGATTAATTGATTACTAAGATAACAAATATTAACAGGATTCTGAAATTACAACACCCGGTTAGATTGAATAAAAACGCCAGCACGGTCTAAAAACCCGCTACCAATACCCGATACCCAAACACCCAATACCCTAATCCAAACTTTGATTACTTGCAGCTGCCATTTTAAGTAACCTGTCAAACTGTTCAGGTGTCAGGTCATTATAAAAAAAGTAAACGGGATCCAGTGGCCTGTCGTATTTATGCACTTCGTAATGGCAATGAGGCCCGGTAGATTTTCCGGTGTTGCCAACATAACCCAGTATCTCGCCACGCTTTACTCGTTGCCCCCTGCGTGCCTTGACCCGGTACATATGACCATACAACGTCTGGTAACCATACCCATGATTAATCACCACATGGTTACCATAACCATCACCTATATTGCCAGCAAGAGAAACAGTGCCATTGGCGGTGGCATAAATAGGCGTACCCTGCGGAGCGGCAAAATCGAGTCCGGCATGCATTTTCACTGTTTTATAAACAGGGTCAATCCGGTAGCCAAACCCGGAAGCAATTCGGTTGAGGTCTTTATTGCTGACAGGTTGAATGGCAGGTGTGCTGGCCAGCAGCACTTCTTTATTTTTTATAAACCCCTGCATTTCTATAAATGATTTATCTTGGAAAGCCAGCCGGAGCGACAGGCTATTTATAGTGGAAGCAACTGAGCCGGCAAGATCATTTTCATCCATGCCCTGCACCAACCTGATCTCCTTTTGCTTCTGCATTGCCTTCGCACGGGCGCTGTCGGGTATGGGATTCGCTTCAAATATGGCCCGGTACACATCATTGTCTCTTTTCTCCAGTTCAGACATTTGCCTGTTAAGCTGTTTTACATGGCTGTTCAGCAAATCAAACTTTTCTTTTGTGGTTTCATATCGCTGGCGCAAAATTTTTTCCTTCGGAGAATCAAGGTAACGGAACGCGATTGAAACGATAATAATGGAAGTAACCAGCGAAGTGGCGAGGAAGCCTAGCACACGGAGCAACCTTACCCGCAGAGGTGTTTCCAGTTTCTCGTAACGGAGCGTATTGGTGTTATAATAATATTTTATTTTCTTCATACCCGAAACGCCAATCTGCAAACGTAATTTCAGGAACTTATGGTAACCGTTTCATATACTTCATCTTCCGCCTGCAAAGATCCCATGGCCGGGGACTTATATCTTTCTTTGTAATAAAGGATAGTAATCAAAACCGGCCAATCCGGAAGAAGCTGACCGTAAATCTCCGATTACTAATACGTACATTTGCACCACTTTATCAGGCCTTACGCACAAACCTACGTCAAAAACATGATTGCACAATGGTTGGGTAAAGTGTTGGTATACCATTTAACACTTTCAAAAGAAGGCTTTTGAAAAGCCAACAACCTACTAAAAAAAGTTGCAGAAAAAGGTAAATATTATTCGTTTATGAAGACAAGTGCAGCTATCAGAAAAGAGTTCCTCGATTTCTTTATATCTAAAGAACACCAAATAGTTCCTTCTTCATCCATTGTGATCAAGAACGATGCTACCCTGCTTTTTACCAATGCGGGCATGAACCAGTTTAAAGACTACTTCCTTGGAAATAAAATTGCACCTTTCTCAAGAATAGCAGACACTCAAAAATGTTTACGCGTAAGCGGCAAACACAATGACCTGGAAGAAGTGGGTGTTGATACATATCATCATACGATGTTTGAGATGCTGGGAAACTGGAGCTTCGGTGATTACTTCAAAAAAGAGGCAATTGCATGGAGTTGGGAACTGTTGACGGAAGTATACCAAATTCCTAAAGATCGTTTGTACGTTACCATATTTGAAGGAGATGCGCAGGAAAGCCTGCCAAAGGATGATGAAGCATTTACAGAATGGAGCAAATGGGTCAGCGAAGACAGGATCATCCCTGGAAATAAAAAAGACAATTTTTGGGAAATGGGCGAAACCGGCCCCTGTGGACCCTGCACTGAAATACATGTTGACTGTCGCCCAGATAATGAGCGGCAGCAACTAGATGGTCAGCGTTTTGTTAATAAAGACCATCCACAGGTAATAGAAATATGGAACAATGTGTTCATCCAGTTCAACCGTTTGAAAGATGGCAGCCTCGAATCGCTGCCTTCAAAACATGTCGACACCGGCATGGGCCTCGAACGCCTGGTACGTGTGCTACAACAAAAACAAAGCAATTACGACACAGACGTGTTCACTGGAACCATCGGGCTAACTGAAGACATCAGTGGAAAAAAATATGCACGGTCAGATAGCAGGCAGGATGTGGCGTTTCGTGTAATTGCCGATCACATCAGGGCCATCGCATTCACCATTGCAGACGGACAATTGCCTTCGAATACTGGTGCCGGTTATGTGATCAGGCGAATACTAAGAAGAGCTGTGAGGTATTGTTATTCTTACCTTGATCATAAGCAGCCTTTATTATTCAAGCTGGTGCCTTTGCTGGCAGCACAATTCGAACAGGTATTTCCTGAATTATCCAGGCAATCAGATTTTGTGCAGAAAGTAATACACGAAGAAGAAGAGGCATTCCTGAGAACACTCGGTGTCGGGCTTCAAAAATTTTCAGTGTACATTTCAAAGAACCAGGGAATTACTGTAGAAACAGATGAGAACTCTCCTTTTTCAACCGACGCATTGATTCAACTTCAAAGTAAAAATGAAGTGGAAAGTCAAAAAACCATCTCGGGAAAATTCGCCTTTGAGTTGAATGATACTTTTGGATTCCCCATAGATCTTACCAACCTCATGGCTAAAGAGATTGGATGGATCGTTGATATGAAAGCTTTCGAATTGGAAATGCAACAACAAAAAAGCCGTTCGAGGGCTGCAGGCGCTACTGATACGGAAGACTGGGTAATACTAATTGAACAGGGTTCGACTGACTTTGTCGGCTACGTGAAGCTGGAAACTTCAACCAGTATTGTCAGGTACCGAAAAGTAAATGCCAAAGGTAAGCAGGCTTTCCACCTTGTATTAAGTACTACGCCTTTTTATGCAGAAAGCGGTGGGCAGGTGGGGGATAGCGGTAAGCTCGTTATTGGTGATGAGCAACTAATCATTACAGATACCCGGAAAGAAAATGACCTAATCATCCATTATACAGATGAACTGCCAGCAGATTTGTCGGCACCCGGACTGGCTACAGTAGAACGGGTAAAAAGAAAAGCGATAGCCTTACATCACACGGCAACACACCTGCTCCATGCTGCGTTAAGGCAGGTACTGGGCAATCATGTTGCGCAAAAAGGTTCACTCGTGAGTGACGCACACCTGCGTTTCGACTTTTCACACTTTGCAAAATTAAAAGATGATGAAATTTTGCAGGTGGAGAAACTGGTGAATCAAAAAATCCGTGAAAATATTCCGGTTGTTATAAAACAAATGCCCAAAGACGAAGCATTATCCCTTGGTGCAATGGCGCTGTTTGGAGAAAAATATGGTAACGATGTTCGTGTGGTTATTATTGATCCAGGATACTCTGTTGAATTATGTGGTGGCACGCACGCAGGTGCAACCGGAGAACTGGGTTATTTTAAAATTAAGCAGGAAAGCGCTGTAGCAGCGGGTGTTCGTAGAATAGAAGCCTTAAGCGGAATGGCCGCAGAATCATTTGTTAGTGAGCAGCTGCTGCAGGTACAGGCTGCCAGCGATCTTTTAAAAAATCCAAAAAATCTAATTAAGTCAATCGAAGATCTTTTAAGAGAAAACAACGAACTCAGAAAAAAATCAGAGAAACAGGATGCCGGTATATTAATCGAAATTAAAAAGCAATTGCTTCAGAAAATGGAAACAATCACTGGCATCCATTTCATCGGTGAAAGAGTTGAAGTAAGTAATGCAGACACATTGAAAAAACTATGTTTTGAACTGAAAGCTCAGCTAAGTAATTTCCTGGTTGTACTTGTTGCAAATATTGACGGCAAAGCATGTGTTGCAGTATGCCTGGATGATACATTAGCTGACAATAAAAATTTGCAAGCTACTACCATCATCAAACAACACATAGCTCCCCTAATCAAAGGCGGAGGTGGAGGCCAGCGAACACTTGCTACAGCCGGAGGACAGGAAACAGCAAATTTACAACAGGTGATTGAAAAGGTAAAGAGTCTGATAGCTTAGACGCAACCGTTAAAATGCCCCTCCCAGCGAGACTTTAAGCCATAAAATGCCGTTTATCTTTAACATTTCCGAAATATTTCGTATTTCAATAATCCTGCTTATATTTGATGTACGAAATTTAACGTAGGTCATTTAATAATCAAAAAAATTACTATGAAGCGGTATTTTATTAAAGCAACAGTATTGGCGGCTTTCGTCAGCTTACTAGGCATCCCGGCTATTTCGCAAAAAGCTGACAGTAAAGACAAAATAGCCGAAAACGATGAAATAATCATCAGGAAAAAGAGTAATAAGGATTTAAAGATTACCGTGGAAATCACAGGAGGCGACGTAAAAGTTAACGGCAAGGCACTTTCTGAGTACAATAATGACGACGTAACGATCCTCAAAAAAACTGTTGATGTTTTTGCCAGGGCATACGGAGCACCGCGGTCGCCTTTTCAGGGCAGCACCTGGAACTTGAACGCTAATGAAGGCGTAGCAGGCCTGCGTGCAAATGCAAACAAGGCTTTCCTCGGTGTTTCAACAACAAAAGTTGAGAACGGTGTTAAAATAAATAACGTTACAAAAGGAAGTCCTGCTGAAAAAGCTGGATTAAAAGAAGGCGATATCATAACCAAAGTAGCCGAAACGAAAATAGAAACCCCTGAAGATTTGTCTAAGGCGGTTGGAAAATATAAACCGGAAGAAAAGGTTGCACTTAACTACCTGAGAGATAAAAAAGAACAAAATGTTTCGGTGGTATTGAATAAAAGAACCGGGGCAACCACTTACTTCCCTGAAAACTTCGACTTTAAGAACAACTTCGATTTTGAGATGAACACACCTGGCCGTGAAGGCATGAACCTTATTTTGAGAGGTGGCAGCCCAAGACTTGGGATAAAGGCACAGGAAACAGAGGATGGAAAAGGTGTAAAAGTGCTTGACGTTGATGAAGAATCTAACGCTCAGAAAGCAGGCATCAAAGAAGGCGATATTCTAACGGAATTTGATGGCAAAGTGGTGAATAGCGCCACCGAATTAATGGAAGCTTCAAGAAATGTAAAAGATAAAAACAGCTTCAAGATCAAATTGCTGCGCAATGGAAAAAACCAGGAAGTTGAAGTAAAGATTCCAAAAAAATTAAAAACCGCGAATTTATAACGATTGATTCAGCTGTATTGAACCGTAGCGTTTTGCTACGGTTTTTTTTTGCCGGCCCGATTTTTAAACCTGCTGCGTCTCAACGAATGACACCTGAAAAAAAACTACTTTTGCAATGGGTCGGCGATTCAGGCAGGCGTTAATAATTGGTGGTATGCATGACACCTGCTATTTCATGCTTAATTTGACTTGAAGGTACAGGGATGCTGTAACATAATACTATCATGGCAGAGATCGATTACAATAAGTACGAAACAGTAATAGGACTGGAAGTGCATGCACAATTACTTACAAAGAGCAAATTGTTCTCGGGTGACAGTGCTTCTTTTGGAGGTGAACCAAATACACATATCAGCCCCATTACCCTTGGATACCCCGGCACCCTGCCCAAACTAAACAAACAAGCTGTAGAATTTGCGATTAAAATAGGCATTGCCTGCAACTGTGAAATTGAAGGGGTTAACTATTTTGCCAGGAAAAATTATTTTTACCCCGACCTGCCCAAAGGTTACCAGATTACACAGCATACTACTCCCATCTGTAAAAACGGCTTTGTGAAAATTCGCCTTGCCGGTAATGAGCGAAGTATAAAATTAAATCGCATTCACCTGGAAGAAGACGCCGGTAAGAGTCTGCATGATGTGGATGAATCAAGCACCTGTCTAGATTATAACCGGGCCGGCGTACCGTTGATCGAGATTGTAAGCGAACCCGACCTCTACAGTGGAGAAGAGGCCTATGCCTATGTAACTGAGCTGCGTAAACTTGTCCGGCACCTGCAGATCTGCGACGGCAATATGGAAGAAGGTAGTATGCGATGCGATGCAAATATTTCCGTTCGCTTAAAAGGTGAAAAAAAACTCGGTACCAAAGTAGAAGTAAAGAACCTTAATTCAATCCGCAATGTAAAGAAAGCGATTGAATACGAAACAAGGAGGTTAATCGGGCTGCTGGAATCCGGTGAAACCATTATTCAACAGACGAGAAGCTTTGATGCCTCCAAAGACTCAACGTTCGCTTTACGCACCAAAGAGGAGGCAAACGACTACCGGTATTTTCCTGACCCTGACCTGCCCCCTTTTTTGGTAACCAGGGATATGGTAAAGCGCATCCATGAATCATTGCCTCCATTACCCGAACAATTAATTGCCAGGTATATGCAAACCATGCATTTATCTGAATACGATGCCCGGTTGATCTGCGAAGACAAAGACACCATTGAATTTTTTGAAGAACTGCTTAGCGCAAATGCCAACCCAAAAGCTGCAGCCAACTGGTTATCCGGCCCGGTAAAATCGTACCTAAATGAACAAAACATTAGTTTGACTGCTTTACCGGTGAAACCCGGCGCACTCGCCCTGCTTATTGAACTGGTGCAAAGCGGGAAGATAAATTTCTCGGTGGCATCATCGAGAATATTTACCGTAATGATAAACGATCATTCGAAGACCCCCTTGCAGATTGCCACAGCATTGAATCTTTTGCAGGATTCAGATGCAGAGTCGGTCGAAAACTGGGTGAACGAAGTGCTTGTTAACATGCCGGCTAAAGTGGAAGAGTATAAGAAGGGTAAAAAGGGGCTATTGGGACTTTTTATGGGCGAAATCAAAAAATTATCGAAAGGTAAGGCAGATCCTAAAATTGCATCTGAGCTTCTAACTAAAAAATTGGGGCGCTGACAGAATAAAGAACATAAAGTAATACTTTGATGAAAAAAACTACACGGGTGAAATTCGCTGGAATAATTTTGATTGCATGCTTTCTTGCCAATTGTACAGGAAAAAGTAATGGAAGTTTTAACGTTACCGTCTCTTACAAGAACCTGGATAAGATGGTTTTGCGTGATGGCGAAAGCATGGGTAACAATAGTGCTAAGCCAACCAGGATACTGTTGGAAGAGATTCCTTATGGTGGAGATTTGAACCCGGTGGTGATAGATTCTGCCACACTATCTGAAAATAATGGCAAACTAACTTTAAAAGGTAGCGGCAAAGAGGAAGCCATTTACCAGGTGGCAGTAGAAAACGGGCCATTGCTGTTGCTAATTAATGACGAAAATGCTATTAACGTAAACATAGACCTGAGTAAACGTGATAATTATTACACTATTACTGGTTCTACCGCCAGTTCCACACTAAAAGACTTTATCAATAAATACAGTGAAAAGACATTTGCAGTAAACAAGTCTTTTGCTGAATTAGATAGCCTAAAACAATTGGCGGCTTCAGACAGTCTCGTTATGGTTTCAACAGAAAGCAAGAACAATGCTTTAAAATCGCTTAACGATTACCTGAAAAACTTCATGCGCAAAACGGAGCATCCGGCGTTAAGCCTGTTTGCGCTAGGCTGGGCATCCAGGTCATTTCCACAGGCCGACTTCGAAAATATGCTTACTGATATGGTTAGAAAATTTCCGGATCATAGCACATTGAAAAGCCTGAAGGTCACCTATGAAATGCAAAAGGCACAGTTGGCTGACCAGGAAAAAAAGAAGCAAGGAGGTATTTGGGTAGGCAAACCATCCCCGGAACTTTCATTGACAAACGCAGATGGAAAAATAATTCCAATCTCCTCTTTCAAGGGTAAATACGTGCTTGTTGATTTTTGGGCAAGTTGGTGTGGGCCCTGCAGGCAGGAAAATCCGAATGTGGTAAAAGTGTTTAATACCTTTAAAGACAAAAATTTTACTATCCTTGGCGTGTCACTTGACAAGGAAAAAGGTGCATGGCTGGAGGCTATTAAGGCAGACCAACTGGAATGGACACACGTAAGTGATTTGAAATTCTGGAACAGTAAAGCCGTCGAGGTTTTCCATATCGAAGGCATTCCATATAATGTACTGTTAGACCCACAGGGAAAAGTTATTGCAGAAAACCTAACCGGGTCAAACCTGGCCAGGAAGCTGGAAGAAGTAT